>SVKZ01000017.1 GCA_015068165.1 Oscillospiraceae bacterium | reverse complement strand
GGGGATGCTCAGCGCCCTTGTACAGGTGCAGACGACCCATGCAGTTACGGCCCAGAGAGTTCTTGGGCAGCATGCCCTTGACAGCCAGCTCAACAGCGTAATCGGAACGATTATCCATCATAACGCGAGCCTTGGTCTCCTTCAGGCCGCCGATCCAACCGGTTACACGGTAGTAGGACTTCTGGTCCAGCTTGTTGCCGGTGAGAACAGCCTTGTCGGTGTTGATGATGATGACGTAGTCACCGCAATCAACGTTGGGGGTGAAATCAACTTTGTGCTTACCGCGGAGCAGGTTAGCAGCGATCACAGCGGTACGGCCCAGGGGCTTGCCGGCTGCGTCGATGACATACCACTTACGCTCGACGGTCTCCTTCTTTGCCAGAGTAGTGGACATTATGCTTTCCTCCAATAGGTTAAAATATTTTGACAAACTTATGTTGTTGCGGTAAAATACCCGCAGACGCTTGATTTTTATACCATATGGGCACGGGAATGTCAACCTAAATTTGGAGAAATTTTACGAAAAGCGAATAAAACTCTTAAAATCTCCTGATTTCTCTTAAATGCTCTTAAATACTCACTTTCGATTTTACATTTATTTTGGAGGAAATACGCTGTGCAAAGATTAGTTGGCTTAATGCGGCGATGTGTCGAAGATTATAAGATGATAGAGCCGGGAGACCGAATTGGCATCGGTGTGTCCGGGGGAAAGGACTCTTTGGCACTGCTTGTGCTGATGGGCCAATTGCAGCGGCACGCGGGCATTGACTTTTACTTGGAAGCGGTTACGGTGGATTTGGGCTTCTCTATGGACTTTTCGCCCATTCAAAAGCTGTGCGACGATTTGGATATTCCGCTGACGGTTGTAAAGACTGAAATCTCTAAAATCATTTTCGATTACCGCCAAGAGAAAAATCCCTGCTCTATGTGCGCAAAAATGCGACGGGGGGCTATTAACCAAGCTCTGCTGGATCGGGGGCTTAACAAGCTGGCACTGGGGCATCACTTTGACGATGCGGTGGAGACCTTCGTGATGAATCTCATCTATGAGGGACGGATTGGGTGCTTCCAGCCCGTAACGGACTTGGACCGCACCGGCATTGTGCAAATTCGGCCTATGCTCTATATTCACGAAAAGACCGTGGAGGCCTTTGCCCAGCGGATGGAACTGCCTGTGGTGCAAAACCGCTGCCCGGTGGACAAGCGGACAAAACGGGAGGAAATTAAGGGGCTGGTTTACGACCTGTCTGCCAAATATCCGGACCTGAAAGAACGGATTTTCGGGGCAATGCAACGGCTTCCGCTTCCCGAGTGGGAGCCCCAGGGAAGATACAACCGTCCGAAGGATGTATGATTTGCCATTTACTGGGAAAGCTACCTCCAAAGCGATTAAAGGTGCAACTGCCGGTTAACCGGGTTGTTAGGGGTGTATTGTTGCGATGGCCCCCTCTGACGAGGGGGCTGTCAGCCGAACAGGCTGACTGGGGGAGAGAAAGCCGAAAAGTTCAGAAAAACCAATTAATAAAGATGATTTCTCTGTTTTTTCTCTCCCTCAGTCTAATTGCCTAATATCGGCAATTAGACAGCTCCCTCGTCAGAGGGAGCCGTAGTTGCTTTGCAACGAAAGACTCTTCGATATGCCCAGTAACCGAGAATTTTGCTTTCGTTTGCTTTCGAAGGAGGGGCTTTTATGGTAAAAGGGATTTCGAGACAGGTTATTGTGGTGGAGGCGCCGGAGCCTAAGCTATTTGAGCAGGCGATCTTCATTCTTCGCAAGGATGCGCCCAATGTAACGGACGAGGCGCTACTCAAAGAGGCAAAGGGGCTGATTGGCACACCTGCCCCATCCAAGTGGATGGAAGGGCCTGTTTGGGCGCTGGCCGGGGGACTTTTGGTGGCGGTTTTGTGGATTGTTTCTTCCTTTCTATGACTTGCGAAGAGAAAAAGAGTATGGTATAATGCCCCAAAAGGAGGGGCCGAAAAATGCGCTTAGGTACAATAGAAATAGAAAAACCGCTGATACTCGGCCCTATGGCCGGGGTAACGGACTGGGCCTTTCGGACGGTCTGCGCCGATTTGGGGGCGGATATGACCGTAACGGAAATGGTCTCCTCCCGGGCCCTTGTATATAAGGATAAAAAAAGTGCTGCCCTGTTACAAAAAAACAAGGGCAGCCTTTGCGGCGCCCAGATTTTTGGCAACGACCCGGCTACTATGGCAGAGGCGGCTGTTTTGGCGCTGGAAATTTCCGGCTGTGATTTTCTGGACATCAATATGGGCTGTCCCATGCCGAAAATTGCCAATTCCGGGGACGGCTGTGGCTTAATGCGTACCCCCCAGCTTGCCGGGGAGATTGTAAAAGCGGTGAAAAAGGCAGTTCCTGTGCCCGTAACGGTAAAATGCCGTCTGGGTTGGGATAAGGGAAGTGTCAATGTGCTGGACTTTACCGCCCGGATGGAGGACTGCGGTGCGGATATGCTCACCGTCCACGGCCGCACCCGGAGTATGCTCTACACGGGAAAGGCAGACTGGGATATGATTGCAAAGGTAAAAGCAGAGCGCAAAGTGCCGGTCATTGCCAACGGCGATGTGGTGGACGGAGAAAGTGCTCTGCGGTGCCTGAAATGGACGGGGGCGGATGGGCTGATGATTGGCAGAGCCACCTTTGGCGACCCTTGGATATTTGCCGAGGTCAAGGCGGCGATGGCGGGGGATATGGCCTATTCCCGGCCGACTCTCACGGAAAGAGTAGCGGTGGCTCTGACCCAGTTCCGGCTTGCCGCAGAGGAAAAGGGGGAGCATATTGCCTGCTTGGAGGCCAGAAAGCATTTTGCCTGGTATCTTCGGGGCGTACCCCACAGCAGTTTTTATAAGGCGCAGGTGTCCTGCGTTTCCACAATGGAAGATGTGGAGAGGTTGGCGAAGGATATTTGCCGGGATTTGGCTTAAAAAATGCATATTATGTCCGCTGTTTCACATCCTACCTAAGAGGTGAGGATATGAAACGGCGGATTTTTTTATTTTTTGTGATTATCGCTATGCTGATTTTCCCGGTACGGGCGGAGACCATTCGGTGGGTGGATTTCGGTGTGCCCTACGAGTCGCTGAAATATGCGATGGATGCAGATATTTTAACAGCCGGGCAGGAAAAGCATATTTCCTGGATAGATTCCCTTGCCCTTGCGGCTTGCCGCACCGGGGGAAAATGCCCTCTGGCGTCGGTAAAAAAGGCGGTTTCCCAGCTAAAGGAGGATAAGTCCCCGGAAGAGCTGTTGGGAGACCTTTATAAATATTACAGCTATTATCACGAAGCCTTTACGGCGGTGCTGGGCGGGCTTTTGGGGAATTTTGCGGTGGAAGTTAACGGGCAGTGGCGGGAGAGCTATGGCCTGAAAGCCTTTTCGCCAATCGCCGCCGGATACGGCTACAGCCATTGTGATGATTTTGGGGTGAAGCGGTCTTTTGGCTTTGCCCGGAAGCACTTGGGGCACGATATGATGGGTGCATTGGGAACGCCTATTGTTGCGGTGGAGGGTGGCGTAGTGGAGGCCATGGGCTGGAACCGCTACGGCGGCTGGCGTATTGGCATCCGTTCCTTTGATTCCAAACGCTATTATTACTATGCCCATCTGCAAAAGGATAAACCCTTTGCCCCGGGACTTAAAGTGGGGGATATGGTGCAGGCGGGAGACCTGATCGGCTATATGGGGCGCACCGGTTATTCTGACCGGGAGAATGTGAATAATATCGAGACGGTTCATTTGCATTTTGGTATGCAGCTCGTTTTCGACGAGAGTCAGAAGGAGTGTTTATCGGAAATCTGGATTGATGTTTACGATATTGTGCGGCTGCTCTCTGCCCATCAAAGCACCATTTCCGGCAATACCAGAAAATATCCCTATAAAGATTTAGATACGAATGATATTCCTCTTGACAGGATGGTACCTTTGCCTTAAAATATAAGAGAATTTTGTTGACAAATGGAGATGTTTTGTGGTAATATCTCCGGGATAAGGTTTTTTACGCAAAAAGGAGGAGCAATTTATGCAGTACGGTATGAATAAAAAGCAGTACATCGGCTGTTCCGGCGGCAGTGTTTTTTCTTCTCCCGCTGTTTGTGATTTGCTTTCCGAAAATCCCTCATATGTTGTTTTTCCCGGCTTTTGCGATGTGCATGTGCATTTCCGTGAGCCGGGTTTTTCTTATAAAGAGACCATTTTTTCGGGAAGCCGTGCGGCGGCTCGGGGTGGATATACGGCGGTGTGTACAATGCCGAATCTAAACCCTGTGCCGGACAGCCTGGAGAACTTACAAAAGCAGCTGTCGATCATTGAAACCGATGCCTGCATCCACGTCTATCCCTACGGTGCCATCACGGTGGGACAGAAGGGGCAGGAAATTGCGGACTTGGAGGCTATGGCAGACAGTGCAATCGCTTTTTCCGATGACGGCAAAGGTGTCCAAAGCGATGAGATGATGCGTCAGGCAATGCTAAGAGCCAAGGCATTGGGCAAAATGATCGTTGCCCACTGCGAGGTGGAGAGTTTGCTTCACGGAGGCTATATTCACGATGGCGAGTATGCCAAGAGCCACGGGCATAAGGGCATTTGCAGTGAAAGCGAATATGCCCAAATCCAGCGGGATTTACGCTTGGTGGAAGAGACCGGGGTGGCGTATCACATTTGCCACGTTTCCGCAAAGGAAAGTGTGGAGCTGATTCGCAAAGCCAAGGCTCGGGGCGTTAATGTTACGGCAGAAACAGGCCCCCATTACCTTGTGATGGACGACAGCGATTTGCAGGAGGACGGCAGATTTAAGATGAATCCGCCACTGCGGGGAAAAGAGGATAGAGAAGCTCTGCTTGCGGGCATTTTGGATGGGACGATTGATATGATTGCCACCGACCACGCTCCCCATTCCGCAGAGGAAAAGGGGAGAGGACTCTCCGGAAGCAGCTTCGGCATTGTGGGGATAGAAACGGCGTTTCCGGTGCTTTATACCCACTTGGTAAAGCCGGGTATTTTGTCTTTGGAAAAGCTCATAGATTTACTGGCGAACAATCCCAGACGGCGGTTTGGGATTCCCCTTGGGGAAGATTATACCGTGTGGGATTTGAATAAAACCTTTACCGTTGACCCGGCAGAGTTTCTGTCTATGGGAAAGGCTACGCCCTTTACCGGCTGGGAATTAACCGGTGAATGTGTAATGACCGTATGTGATGGAAAAGTAGTATATAAAAGATAATCAGGGAGGAATTATTATGGCAAAGAGAACAGACTTAAAGAAAATTCTTATTATCGGCTCCGGCCCGATCGTTATCGGACAGGCTGCGGAGTTTGACTATGCAGGCACACAGGCTTGTCTTGCCTTAAAGGAAGAGGGCTATCAGGTGGTGCTTTGCAACTCCAACCCCGCCACCATTATGACCGATACCACCATTGCGGATAAAGTCTATATGGAACCGCTGACATTAGAATATGTGGCAAAGATCCTCCGCTATGAGCGTCCCGATGCCATCCTCCCCGGCATCGGCGGACAGACAGGCCTCAATTTGGCCATTCAACTGGAAAAGAAGGGCATTTTGAAGGAATGCAATGTAGAGCTGCTCGGCACAAGCAGTGCGTCCATTGAACGGGCAGAGGACCGGGAGCTGTTTAAGGAGCTGTGCCAGTCCATCGGTGAGCCTACCATTCCCTCCGAAATTACCTACAGCTTAGAGGAAGCCAAGGAGGCGGCAAAGCGGATTGGCTATCCCGTGGTACTCCGTCCTGCCTTTACCTTGGGCGGTACAGGCGGCGGCTTTGCCTATAACGAGGAAGAGCTGGTAGAAATCGGCATGAACGCCTTTAAGCTATCTCCTGTCCATCAGGTGCTTATCGAAAAGTCCGTCAAGGGCTACAAGGAGATTGAGTTTGAGGTTATGCGGGACGGAAACGACCACGCCATCACCATCTGCGGTATGGAAAATATCGACCCGGTTGGAGTTCATACCGGCGACTCTATCGTGGTTGCGCCGATTATGACCCTCTCCAAAGAGGACGAAAAAATGCTCAACGACAGCGCCATTAAGCTCATCCGGGAGCTGAAAATCGAGGGCGGCTGTAATGTCCAGTTTGCCTTAAATCCCGAAAATAGCGAGTATTACCTCATTGAGGTCAATCCCCGGGTGTCCCGTTCCTCCGCGCTGGCTTCCAAGGCCTCCGGCTATCCCATCGCCCGGGTTACAGCCAAGATTGCGGTGGGTATGTCTCTTGAGGAAATCAAGATCGCCAATACCAACGCCGCCTTTGAGCCCAAGCTTGACTATGTGATCGCAAAATTGCCCCGTTTCCCCTTTGATAAGTTTACGAATGCGTCCAACCTGCTGGGTACGCAGATGAAGGCCACCGGCGAAATTATGGGCATCGGCTCTAATTTAGAGGAGGCTCTGCTCAAGGGCGTGCGCTCTTTGGAGGTGGGGGTACATCACATTTACCACCATAAGTTTGATGATATGACTGATGAAGAGCTGAAGGATTACATTCGCCAGTTCCGGTCTGACAATATTTTCGCCATTGCAGAGCTTTTGGCACGGGGCGTTTCCGTGGAGGAAATCCACGAAATTACCCAGATTACCGCCTATTTCTTGGAGGCCATTTTGCGGATCGTGCAGATGGAGGAGACATTGAAAGCCAACGCTTTTGACTTGGAGACTCTGCGTTCTGCCAAGAAAATGGGCTTCGGCGATAAGTATGTGGCAAGAATGTGGAAATGTCAGGAACTGGATGTGTACAATTTCCGGAAAGAGAACAATCTGTTCCCGGTGTTTAAGATGGTAGATACCTGCCACACAAATGCCTATATTCCCTATTTCTACTCCTCCTATTCCGATGAAAATGCCTCCCGGCTGACGGATAAAAAGAAGATTTTGGTGCTGGGCGCAGGTCCTATCCGTATCGGTCAGGGCGTGGAATTTGACTACTCCACCGTCCACGCGGTGATGACCATTAAAAATTCCGGCTATGAAGCCATTATCATTAACAATAACCCGGAGACCGTGTCTACCGACTACACCACCGCGGATAAGCTGTACTTTGAACCCCTGACCCCTGAGGATGTAATGAACATCATCGAGTTTGAAAAGCCCGAGGGCGTCATCGCTTCTTTGGGAGGACAGACTGCCATTAACCTTGCCCAGCCGCTGACCGACCGGGGCGTGAAGATTATCGGCACGGACTGTGCCGCCATTGACCGGGCAGAGGACAGAAATGCCTTTGAAAACCTGCTAAATGCGCTGGACATTCCCAGAGCCAAGGGTCAGGCCGTTACCAAAATTGAGGACGGCATCCGTGCGGCGGCGGAAATCGGCTATCCTGTTTTGGTCCGTCCCAGCTTTGTGCTTGGCGGTCGGGCGATGCAGATTGTGGCAAATGAAAAACAGCTCCGCCACTACCTGAAAACCGCTGTTGAGATTGACGAAGATAAGCCTGTGCTTGTGGATAAGTATATCGAGGGCAGGGAAGTGGAGGTTGACGCCATCTGCGACGGTATTAATGTGTTCGTGCCCGGCATTATGGAGCTGGTAGAGCGTACCGGCGTCCACTCCGGCGACTCCATTTCTGTCTACCCGCCCTTCTCCATTTCCGATAAGGTTAAGGGAACGATTTTACAGTACGCAAAGAAGCTGGGTCTGGGTATCGGCATTGTGGGTCTTTACAATATTCAGTTTATCGTGGATAAGGACGAAAATGTGTATATTATCGAGGTAAATCCCCGTTCCTCCCGGACAGTACCCTTCCTTTCCAAGGCCACCGGCTACTCCCTTGCGGATATTGCCACCGAGGTGATTTTGGGTAAGAGCCTGAAAGAGCAGGGAATTTTCGATATTTACCCCGAGGAAAAGAAGCGCTGGTATGTAAAAGTGCCGGTATTCTCCTTCAATAAGCTCCGGGGCTTGGATGCGTACCTGTCCCCCGAGATGAAGTCCACGGGCGAAGCCATCGGCTATGACGATAAGCTCAACCGGGCGCTGTATAAGGCATTGCAGGCTTCGGGTATGCATCTGCAAAATTACGGCACGGTCTTTGCGACCATTGCCGACCGGGATAAGGAAGAGGCACTGCCCCTTATCCGCCGGTTCTATAACCTGGGCTTTAACATTCAGGCCACCGAGGGTACGGCAAAGTTCCTGAAAGAAAACGGCATCCGTACCCACATTCTCGGCAAAATCAGCGACGGCAGCGACGAAATTCCCGAAGCGCTCCGGCAGGGACACATCGCCTATGTCATTAACACCAAAGAGCCCGGCTCTGAGGGTTCTGATAATGACGGCAGTGAGATTCGGCTGATTGCTACGGAGAACAATGTTACCATCTTCACGGCGATGGACACCGTGCGGGTTCTTTTGGATGTTTTGGAAGAAACCACACAGACCATTTCCACCATTGATGCGTAAAATAACCCTCCCCTTTGGGGTAGTGCTCCGCGCAGCGAATAAAAATATTTTGATTGCCGGGGGCAATCACACCTTAAAAATAGGGGGGACCACGAAGTGGTGGGCGAGGGTTTACCTCATCCGTCAGCCCTTACGGGCTGCCACCTTCCCCAAAGGGGAAGGTTTGATAAGGAGAGAATATGCAAAAAAGTATATTTCAGATCGTCAGCAATGAAAAGCTGACGGAAAATGTGTATAAAATGGTGCTAAAAGGGGATACCTCCCATATTACCGCACCGGGGCAGTTTGTAAATATTGCCCTTGATGGTCTGTATCTGCGCAGACCGATTTCCGTGTGCGATTTGGAGGGGGCTACGCTTACCATCGTCTATAAGGCAGTGGGCAAGGGTACGCGCCAGATGGCGGAGATGACCGGGGGAGAGCTGGAGCTGCTGACAGGGCTGGGTAACGGCTACGACCTGACGAAAGCCGGGGATTGTCCTGTGCTGCTGGGTGGCGGTGTGGGTGTTCCACCCATGTATCTGCTTGCCAAAGAGCTGAGAAAAATGGGGAAAAAAGTGCGGGTTATTCTGGGCTTTAACACCAAAAATGAAATTTTCTACGAAGAAGAATTTAAGGCTTTGGGCTGTGCGGTTGCCGTTACCACGGTAGATGGCAGCTACGGCAAAAAGGGCTTTGTTACCGATGCCTTGCAGGAGATGGATTACTCCTATTTCTATACCTGCGGGCCTGAGCCTATGCTGAAAGCCGTGTATAAGGCTTCCAAGACCTCCGGGCAGATGAGCTTTGAAAAGCGGATGGGCTGTGGCTTTGGCGCTTGTATGGGCTGCAGCTGCAAGACCATTACCGGCTATAAGCGAATCTGCAAGGAAGGTCCGGTTATGGAGAAGGAGGAGATTTTATGGGAAGACTAAGTGTCAATCTCTGCGGAATTGAACTGGATAACCCCATCATTCCCGCCTCCGGTACATTTGGCTTTGGTTATGAGTACGCAGAGCTGTACGATATTAACTGTTTAGGTACATTTTCTTTTAAGGGAACCACCAAAGAGCCCCGCTTCGGCAATCCCACACCCCGCATTGCGGAGTGTACTTCCGGTATGATTAACGCGGTGGGTCTGCAAAATCCCGGTGTGGAAAAGGTCATTTCCCAGGAGCTGCCGAAGCTTAAAAAGTGTTTCCACAAGCCGGTAATGGCCAATGTCAGCGGCTTTTCCGTGGAGGATTATGCCTATACCTGCGAGAAATTAGATAGGGAAGCGCAGGTAGGCTGGCTGGAGGTCAATGTGAGCTGCCCCAATGTCCACGGCGGCGGTATGAGCTTCGGTACAGACCCCAAAGCGGCTGCGGAGGTAACAAAGGCGGTTAAGGCCGTTACCACAAAGCCTGTGATTGTGAAGCTCTCTCCTAATGTTACGGACATTGTGTCTATTGCAAAGGCCTGTGAGGATGCCGGCGCTGACGGCATCAGCCTGATTAACACGATGCTGGGTATGCGGATTGATTTGCGCTCCCGAAAGCCTATTATCGCCAACAAAATGGGCGGCTTTTCCGGCCCTGCCATCTTCCCGGTGGCGGTACGGATGGTTTACCAGGTGGCAAATGCGGTAAAAATTCCTGTGGTGGGAATGGGCGGTGTTTCTTCTGCGGAAGATGTGATTGAAATGATGCTTGCCGGTGCTGCTGCGGTGGAAATCGGTGCGGCAAACCTGGTTGATCCCTACATTTGCCGGGATATTATAGAAAAATTGCCGTCCGTAATGGACAGCTGCGGAATCAACAACCTAAAAGAGATTATAGGAGGCGTAAGATAATGGGAAAAGATGTAATTGTGGCTTGCGACTTTGCCAGCGCGGAGCAGACCTTTGCTTTTTTGGATAAGTTTACCGGCAAAAAGCCCTTTGTGAAGATCGGTATGGAGCTTTACTATGCGGAAGGCCCCGAAATCGTTCGGGAAATCAAGAAAAGAGGACATAAGATTTTCTTGGATTTGAAGCTCCACGATATTCCCAATACCGTGAAGAAAGCAATGGCAGTTCTGCGGAATTTGGATGTGGATATTACCAATCTCCACGCGGCCGGCACAAAGAATATGATGGAAGCGGCGCTGGAGGGTCTTACAAGAGAAGATGGCACAAGACCTCTGCTGATTGCCGTTACTCAGCTGACCTCCACCGACCAGGAGAGTATGGAACGGGATCTGCTCATTAAAGAGCCTATCGACCGGGTGGTTATGCACTATGCTAAGACCGCAAAGGAAGCAGGTTTGGATGGCATTGTCTGCTCTCCGCTGGAGGCCGGCAAGGTACACGCTTCCTGCGGCGAAGGCTTTTTGACCATCACCCCCGGTGTTCGCTTTGCCGATGGGGAAGTGGGCGACCAGAAGCGGGTTATGACCCCCGCACAGGCTAAGGAGATCGGCTCTGACTACATTGTGGTAGGCAGACCCATTACGGCTTCTTCCGATCCCGTGGCGGCTTACGAGCGCTGTGTAAGAGAGTTCTGCGACTAAATTGTAAAGGGCGATTCGTGAATCGCCCCTACCAAGATGTGAGATAGAAATTGTAGGGGCGGCGTTTCGCCGCCCGTGGGACGGGGAACCCGTCCCCCTACAGGGTGGTACGGACGAGCAATGCTCGCCCCTACATTAGAAAGGAGAAATATGTTTACACCTGAAGAACTTGTGCAGCTGATTCAGAGCCTGATTTGGCTGCTGGCCGGCGTGGGTATTTTCATCGTCGGTATGAACTTTATGAGCCAGGCGCTGGAAAAGAGTGCCGGCTCGGGTATGAAAAACCTGCTGGGTAAAATTTGCGGAAACCGCTTTTCCGGTGTGGGCATCGGCGCGGCGGTTACTGCCATTATCCAAAGCTCTTCTGCCACCTCTGTTATGGTCATCGGTCTTGTCAATGCTGGGGTTATGACCCTTATGCAGGCAACACCCATAATTATGGGCGCCAACATCGGTACGACCGTTACCGGTATCTTGGTGGCGCTGAAAAATGACATCTTCAATATGGCAATGTACTTTTTGGCCTTTGCCGGTGTGATGATGGGCTTTGTGAAAAAGGAAAAGGTGCAGCTTGCAGGCAATCTGTGCAGCGGCTTGGGTCTTATTTTCGTGGGACTTAACATTATGAGCAGCCCCGAGGCTTTCGGAAGCGCCTTGGTCAAAGAGCTGTTTACGAATATTTTCAGCGTGATCAATTTCCCTCTGCTGCTGATTTTGGTGGGTGTTGTGTTTACCGCTCTCATCCAAAGCTCCTCTGCCGCCACCGGTGTGGTAATCACGATGGTCGGTACAGGGGTTATGGAGCTGGAGCTGGCGCTGTTTATCGTGCTGGGTGCCAACATCGGTACTTGCGTTACCGCGCTTTTGGCTTCTGTGGGCGGTGCAGCCAACTCCAAGCGGGTGGCGCTGATCCACTTTACCTTTAATACCATCGGAACGGTGCTGTTTGCAGCTCTGCTTTGGATATTCAAGGAGCCTGCGATGGCAATTCTTACCTCCCTGTTCCCGGGCAGCGATCCTATGGCGCTGCAGATGCGTGTTTCCGCTTTCCACGTGGTTTTCAATGTTACAACGACTTGTCTGTTGCTGCCCTTCACCCGGCAGCTGGTGCAGTTCTCCGAAGCGATGATCCGGGAGAGGGAAGAGACCGGAAAGGTCCGCCATTTGCGGTTTGTGGACGATAACCTGCTGGCAATGCCGGCGGCCGCTATGGTGCAGGCAAAGCAGGAAATTGACTATATGCTGTCGGTCGCAGAGGAGAATACCCACCTGGCACTCAATGCCATCCGCACAGGCTCTTCTGCTGACGGAGAGACCATCAGCGAAAACGAGGACATTATTGACTTTACCAACAGCGCTCTGACACGCTTCCTTATTAAGCTGTCCGCTGCTCAGGTCAGTGTGCAGGATAAGGCCACCATCGGCGCTTACTTCCATGTGCTGAACGACCTGGAGCGTATCGGCGACCACGCCCAGAATTTCTATGAGCTGAGCCAGGAAATGAAGCAGAAGGAGCTTGTATATTCCAAGCCCGCCCAAGAGGAAATTGCGGTGATGTGCGATACGGTAATGGAGATGTTTGCCGTTGCCAAGGCAGCACTGGAAAACTTGGATTACAGTTTGCTTCCCAAGCTGACGGAATATGAAAATAAGATGGACGAAATGAAGGACGAGCTGATGGCAAGCCACTTTGCCCGGCTGTCTAATAGCAGCTGCAGCGTAACCCACAGTCCTTACTTTACTTCTACTGTAACGGGCTTGGAGCGTGTGGCAGACCACCTTGTCAATGTTGGCTACTCTATTAAGAACCCCACGGGTTCTCAGAAAGAGAGAGTTTAAGAAAAAGGCTTCCCCTCAAGGGGAAGGCTCGGCGGGAGCAAGCCCCCGCCCTACAAATAGAATTGGGAGGTTAAGTATGGAAAGCTATAAGAGAGAATTTATTGCATTTTTAGAGGGAGCCGGGGTGCTGAAATTCGGTGATTTTACCGCAAAAAGCGGTCGGAAAATCCCGTATTTTGTCAATGCCGGTATGATTAAGACCGGCGACCAGATCACCAAGATGGGTGAGTTTTACGCAAAGGCTTACGCCGATAAGTTAGGGGATAAAAAAACTGTTCTTTACGGCCCCGCATACAAGGGTATCTCCCTGTCCATTTCCGCGGCGGTGGCGCTGAGCCGAAAGGGTCTTGACCTGCCTTTCTTCTTTAACCGCAAGGAGGTAAAGGACCACGGCGAGGGCGGCGTTTTCGTCGGCTATGTTCCTCAGGCCGGGGAAGAGGTGGTTATCATCGAGGATGTGATTACCGCCGGCACAGCCATCCGGGAGAGTATGGAAATTCTCAGCCACCTGCAGGGCGTGAAGGTTGCCGCCACCTTTATTATGGTGGATCGGAAGGAAAAGGGACAGACCGAAAATGGCGCAATGCAGGAAATTGAGGAGCAGTTCGGCTTCCCAGTGTACTCTGTAGTGGATGTATATGACATTATCGAGTACTTGGAGGAAGACCCCAAGAACGAGGAAAATGTTACCCGGATTAAGAATTACTTAGCAGTGAACGGAGCGAAAAAATGAGAAGTCTTATAGATATTACGGATTTTTCCGTAGAAGAAATCAAAGAGCTGATGGACACTGCCTGCCATATCAGTGAAAATCCCCAAATGTACGCGGAGGCCTGCAAGGGCAAGAAGCTGGCAACGCTGTTTTTTGAGCCTTCTACCCGGACACGTCTCAGCTTTGAGGCGGCGATGTATGAGTTAGGTGGCAATGTGATTGGTTTCTCCGAGGCAAGCTCCTCGTCTGCCAGCAAGGGTGAGAGTATGGCCGATACTGCCAAAATCCTCTCCTGCTATGCCGATATTATGGCCATTCGCCATCCCAAGGAGGGTGCGCCCTATGTGGCGGCAAAAAATGCTTCGATTCCGGTGATTAATGCCGGCGACGGCGGCCATTGCCACCCCACCCAGACATTGGCAGACTTACTTACCATTTACCGGGAGAACGGCGATTTTAAGGGGCTGACCGTAGGCTGCTGCGGAGACCTGAAATACGGAAGAACCGTACACTCCCTGCTGGCAGCGCTGAGCCGGTACGAAAATGTGAAGATTATCCTGATTTCCCCCGAGGAATTGAAGCTTCCCAGCTATGTGCGCTATGAGGTGCTGGACAAAAACAAAATGGATTATACCGAGGTTACCTCTTTGGAGGAGGCAATCCCACAGCTGGATGTGCTGTATATGACCCGTATCCAGCGGGAGCGGTTTGAAGATCCCTTTGTCTATGAACGGCTGAAGGACAGCTATATTTTGGACACGGAGAAGATGGAAAAGGCCAAGGAAACAATGCGGGTGCTGCATCCGCTGCCCCGGGTCAATGAGATTAGCGTGAAAGTGGACGCAGACCCCAGAGCCGCCTATTTCCGTCAGGCGCTGAACGGTAAATATATGCGGATGGCGCTGATACTGAAATTGCTGAAGGAAGCAGAGGAAGGCAAGCAGATGCAGGAGCCTGCGAATGTGCTGGTGGATGTGCTCAAATGCACCAACGACCGGTGTATCACCACGACTGAGCAGGAGCTTTCCCACGTCTTTAAGTGTATGGACAAGGAAAACGGCATTTACCGCTGCATCTACTGCGAAGCCAAGAAAAAATTATAATGAGAACCTTCCCCTTTGGGGAAGGTGGCTCGCCGCAAGGCGAGACGGATGAGGTTTGAAGCTCACCCGTCAAAAATCAAAGATTTTTGACACCCTCCCCTTTGGGGAGGGTTTTTTATCCCGGACCTTCGGTGCTATACGAAAGATTCTACCGGGAGATTGCCACGGCGCAAGCGCCTCGCAATGACAACCTAATACTGTTAACTATTCTGTTTTCGCAGGAAAAACAGATGTTTTTCCAGGAAACTTCCCCTCAAATGGGGCGATTTTTCTATCTTACAGAAAATTTGCATTTTTACCAAAAAAACCATTGAAATAATGACTGTCTTCGTGTATAATGACTTTAATGTGGTTTTAAGGCCATAACGGAAGGAGATTGAACATTATGCACACTGCAAATTCTATTCGCAACATCTGCTTGCTGGGCCATAGCGGCAGCGGCAAGTCCGCACTGGCGGAAAGCTTACTGTATATGACCGGTGTTATCGACCGTATCGGCAAGAATGCCGACGGCAACACGGTTTGTGATTTTGATCCTGAGGAAATTCGCCGGAATATTTCCATTTCCACCTCTGTTGTTCCTCTGGAGTATAAGAATGTTAAGCTGAACATTCTGGACACCCCCGGCGCTTTCGACTTCTCCGGCGCTACCGTCGAGGCTCTCCGTGCCGCTGACGCCGCTATTTTGGTCATTTCTGCGAAAGACGGTATTACCGTTGGCTTTGAGAAGGCTTGGAAATATTGCCAGGAGCGGAATATGCCCCGTTTCATCTACATCTCCAAGGTAGATGAGGACAACTCCGACTACAATGCTACTTTCGACGCTCTGCGTGAGAAGTACGGCAATAAGATCGCGCCCGTTGTTGTTCCTATTTGGGATGCAGGTCGCAAGGTTACGGGCATTATCGACGTGCTCAATAAGCGCGCTTACGAAATGCAGAACTTAAAGCGTGTGGAAATCGCTGTTCCCGAGGGTAAGGAAGAGGTTATTGCAGACTTTAACTATGCCCTGATGGAAGCGGTTGCTGAGACCGACGAAGAGCTGATGGACAAGTTCTTCAACGAAGAGCCCTTTACATATGCGGAAATGATCAAGGGTCTGCATCAGGGCGTTAAGGACTTAAGTATGTTCCCCGTGCTTTGCGGCTCCGGTGTTACCTGCCTGGGTAGCCTGATGCTGATGGATCATATTATTGATCTGCTGCCCAACCCCATCGAGGGCAACTATCACAAGGCCACCACCGCTGACGGCACCACCGAGGAATTTGTGGTTTCTCCCGGCGGCGTACCCTCTGCATTCGTTTGGAAGACAGTTTCCGATCAGTACGGCAAGTATTCCTTTGTTAAGGTTCTCTCCGGCACCATCACCTCCGATACGCCTCTGGTCAATGCCCGTACCGGCGAGACCGAGAAGCTGGGCCGTCTGTACTCTATGTGCGGCAAGAAGGCCACCGAGGTTAAGGAGCTGTCCTGCGGTGATATCGGTGCCATCGGTAAGATGGACAAGGTAAAGACCGGCGATACGCTGTGCGATGCCCGTAAGGTGGTTTCCCTGAAGGGTCTGCCCTACGCCCCCGCTTGCTATTCTATGGCCATTTCCCCCAAGGTAAAGGGCCAGGAAGATAAGGTTGCCGCAGGTCTGAACCGTCTGAACGAAGAAGATCCCTCCTTCAGCGTTTACAACAACGCCGAGACCAAGCAGGTTGTTCTCTCCGGTTTGGGCGATCAGCATTTGGACGTGCTGGTAGCAAAGCTGAAGAGCCGCTTTGGTGTGGATGCGGTTCTGGATACTGCCAAGGTTGCTTACCGTGAGAAGATCAAGAAGACTGTCCAGGCCCACGGCCGTCATAAGAAGCAGACCGGCGGTTCCGGCCAGTTCGGTGATGTTTGGGTTCGTTTCGAGCCCCAGGAGGAGCAGGACGAGCTGATCTTCGCCGAGGAGGTCTTTGGCGGCTCCGTTCCCAAGAACTTCTATCCCGCTGTTGAAAAGGGTATTCAGGAAGCGGTTCAGAAGGGCCCGCTGGCAGGCTATCCCATGGTTGGTCTGAAGGCTGTGCTGTACGATGGCTCTTACCACCCGGTTGACTCTAACGAAATGGCATTTAAGCTGGCGGCAATCCTTGCCTTTAAGGAAGCAATGCCCAATGCCGGACCTACCCTCTTAGAGCCTATCGGTGCGCTGGCCGTTACCGTTCCCGAGGCTTACGTCGGCGATGTAATGGGCGATTTGAGCAAGCGCCGCGGCCGTCCCATGGGTATGAACCCCGATGCCGACGGCAATACCGTCATCGAGGCCGAAGTGCCTATGGCAGAAATGGGCAGCTATGCTATTGATCTGCGTGCGATGACTCAGGCTCGCGGCTCTTTCACACTGGAGTTTGTCCGCTACGAGGAAGTGCCCAAGGCAAATCAGCAGAAGATCATTGACGACGCCAAGAAGGACGAAGAGTAATCCAAGTTATTTAGCGGTGCAGTTTCGGCTGCACCGCTTTTTTGTGTGGAAATATGGGATAAGGTGTGATAGAATGGGGATATATTACCCTCCCCTTTGGGGAGGGGGGACCACATAGTGGTGGGTGAGGTTTTATACCTCATCCGTCAGCCCGAACAGGCTGACACCTTCCCCAAAGGGGAAGGTATATCGGTTTAGGAGGAAAATTATGCTTCCTGTTGAGTTTTTGAATAGAATGGAAAAGATGCTTGGGGAGGAATATTCTCAGTTTCTTACCAGCTTGGAAAGACCACGGGCGGTGGCACTCAGGTTTAATCCCCTGAAAGGGGAGAAGCCCAGCTTGCCTTTTGTGGGGGAGAATGTACCCTGGGAGGGAAACGGCTACTATTATACGCAGGATTACCGTCCCGGTTTGCACCCTTTTCACGAAGCCGGCGTATATTATTTGCAGGAGGCAAGCGCTATGTCCGCGGTGGCGTTGCTGGATCCCCAGCCCGGGGAACGGATTTGCGATCTGTGTGCCGCGCCGGGGGGAAAGTCCACCCAGATTGCCGGGCGGATGGCGGGGGAGGGCTTTCTTCTTTCCAATGAGTATAGTCCCAAGCGGGCAAAAATTCTCTCTCAGAACATAGAACGGATGGGGATAGATAATGCCCTGGTTACCAATGAGACTCCGTTGCGTTTGAGCGAAATGCTGCCGGAATATTTTGACCGGGTGCTGGTGGATGCGCCTTGCTCCGGGGAGGGAATGTTCCGGAAAGAAGAGGCCGCGGTAACGGATTGGAGTGTGGAGACTGTCCAAATGTGCGCCACCCGGCAACGGGAGATTTTGGACGCGGCATCGAAGCTTGTGCGCCCCGGTGGTCGGATGGTGTACTCCACCTGTACATTTGCACCGGAAGAAAATGAGGAAACGATTTTCTATTTCCTCCAAAATCACCCGGAATTTACCCCGGAGGATGTGGATGCGCCCTGGTTTGCAAGGACGGGAATCGGTATGTTCCGGCTGTGGCCCCATAAGTTACTGGGTGAGGGCCATTTTGTTGCCGTTTTGCAGAAGTCCGGGGAAGAAAAAGAGCCGGAATGTTCTGTAAGAGGGGAGAAACTGCCAAAAGAGTGGGGAAATTTTGCTTCCGAAATGGGAATTTCTCTCTCTGCGGGAAAGGCGGTCTCCTTCGGCGACACCCTTTACTGGGCGCCTGTGGAAATGCCTGATTTGCGGGGGATGAAGGTATTGCGCCCCGGTTTGGAGCTGGGTCAGGTGCGAAAGGGGCGTTTTATTCCCGCCCACGCTTTGGCGCTGTGGCTGAAATGTGCCAAAACCACCCAGTCCTACGGCGCAGACAGCCGGGAAATTGCCGCATACCTCCACGGAGATGTGGTACCGTCAACAAAAACCGGCTGGTGTCTTGTGCAGGTGGACGGTTACGCCATCGGCTGGGGCAAAGGGGACGGAACGGTTCTTAAAAATCATTACCCTAAGGGCCTGAGAAGGTAAATAATCCTTTACATAAGGCCGGGTTTGTGCTATAATTCCCCCGATAGGGAAATAAATCGCAAGGAGTGGTTCATCCTTGGCAAGATATGAAATTCACGGCGGAACCCCCCTCCGGGGCTCCGTTACCATAAGTGGCGCAAAAAATGCGGCTGTGGCCATCCTGCCTGCCGCCATATTGATTGAAGGAAAGTGCCGGGTGGAAAATGTCCCGGATATTTCGGATGTGCGGATTCTTTTGGAAATCCTGTCCGATTTGGGCGTAGTGGTGGAGCGCTTCCCCGACGGCTCGGTAACGCTGGACAGCACTGTGATCCGCAGTACCCGTCCCAGTCCGGAGCTGGTAAAGAAAATGCGCGCCAGCTATTACCTGATGGGCGTACTGCTTTCCCGGTTTGGAGAGGCGGATGTGGCCCTCCCCGGCGGCTGTAATTTTGCCTCCCGCCCCATTGATCAGCACATTAAGGGCTTTAAGGCACTGGGTGCCAACGTGGACGAGACAGAGGAGTATGTCCGTCTTAGCCCCGGTGAAAACGGTTTGCAGGGCGCCCGTGTCAATTTGGACGTGGTAAGCGTCGGCGCGACGATGAATATTATTATGGCGGCAACCCTGTTGCCCGGTCAGACCGTCATCGAAAATGCGGCGAAAGAGCCCCATATTGTTGACCTTGCCAACTTCCTGAACACCATGGGTGCAAATATCTCCGGTGCAGGTACGGATACCATTAAGATCCGGGGTGTGGAGAAGCTTTCCGGCGGCACTTACGCCATTATCCCCGACCAGATCGAGGCCGGTACCTATTTGGCGGCGGTGGCTGCGGTCGGCGGCGATGTGTTGGTGAAAAACGTCATTCCCAAGCATATGGAGTGCATTACCAGTAAACTCCAGGAAATGGGCGCAACCATCGAAAATTTTGACGATGCCATCCGGATTACCTCTACAGGCAATTTAACCTGCACCACGGTGAAAACCCGGCCTTATCCCGGCTTCCCCACGGATATGCAGGCGCAGATCTGCGTATGTATGACGGTGGCAGACGGTGTGAGCAACTTGACGGAGAATGTCTATGAGACCCGGTTTTTCGGTTACTGTAACGAGCTGGCGGCTATGGGCGCGGATATTCAAATCAACGGCAAGACCGCCATTGTTACCGGTACGCCCCGGCTGTCCGGGGCATCTGTAACGGCGAAGGATCTCCGAGCCGGTGCGGCGCTGATCATTGCAGGTCTTACTGCCCGGGGTACGACTTATGTAGACAACATTCACTATGTGGAGCGTGGCTATGAGCGGCTGATTGAGAAAATGACCGCCTTGGGCGCGGATATTCGGGTGATTGAAGAATAAGGAAAGAGCAAGTCGAAAGACTTGCTCTTTTTGTTGGTTGACAGTTTAGGTGTCGGCAAAGCCGACGATTAAAAAAGAAAGGCTTTGGGGCTTTGGCAAATAGATCGCTACACCACGCAAGCGCACCGGTTCGCAATGACAATGGGTGCGGAAAAATGTAGAGGCGGATGATATTCGCCCCTACGATATAAGGCTCTTGCTGGAAAGGGAGAATTATGCTTGCATTTTGTGTCGATATATGTTAAAATTATGTTAAGCATTTTTACACATAAAAGTAAAAGAAAAAGAGGAGATTTGATTATGCTGAACAGAAGATCCCTTTTCCTGCGAATGATTGCGATCACTTTGGTGCTGTCCATAACAGGGGCGTTCCTGCCTGTTGGCGTGCTGGCGGCCTCTGCCAAGGACGATAAAACGGTTGTGGTATCTATGGGCGATTCTATGACCAATGGCTACGGTAACAAAGGTTATGACGATGGCAGTGGTATTTTGGACTATGCAAATTCTGCCTTTTCCAATCAGTTTTCGGCCTATCTTGCCGGCTATACCGGCGAAATCGTCAATGACCAGGTGATTTTTGAAGGAGACAACGGTGTGGTAGACCACAGACAGCTGGCTATGAGTGGTATGCGGGCGGTAGATTTGTACTGGCTGCTGACTCTGGATTATAAAAACAGCGACCTTATCCAGCAGGTTCCCATAGCTGAATGGAACGAGGAGACTTGGTATCGCCTGTTTGATTCCGGCGATTATCAGACCTATAGCGATCTTCTCAGTCCCAATGGCTCCGGCCGTTTATATACCGGCGTTGATAAGATTTTGTCTACATACGGTGAAGGCGGTCCGGGCTACGGATATTATACTCCTACTTATACGGATTCCTTCCTGCAGACGGCGGCTGAGTACTATCAGAAGTCTGTAAAGGATGCCGATGTGATTTTAATGTCCTTGGGCAACAGCGATTTTGGCAGCTTTATGATGTGGAGCATTGCCGATTATATGATGCAGGGCGAAAAGCTCACCGATAATTTTGATGTTTCCCGTGTCTATGCCCAAATGCCTGCCCACATTAAGGATGTGATAGACCTTGCGCTGGGTCAGTTTGACATTGGCGGAATGCTGGGCGGTATTGCAGGGGATAATCCCGAGGCCGCTGCGGAGCTTTCGAGTATTATTACTTATTGTGTTGTAAACTACCTCTTTAACTATATGCGGGTGTTGGATGCCATTTTGGAGCTGAATCCCGATGTGCAGATTGTGCAGATTGGTATGGTCAACAGCTATGCCTCTGAGGACGGCATTGAAAACGGCACCCTGGGTGAGATTACCGGCATGCTTTACGGCATTTTTAACACCATTGTAGAGGTGCTGCCTAAGGTTTTGCCATTGGCAGGTTTGAATTCCGGCTGGCGCGCAAACTTCAGCTATGTGGATCCCGGTTATGTAGAAAGATTGGCTAAGATTTTTGGCGACGATTTCTATATGGACGCCAACGGAAATTTTGTGAAGTATCCCGGCTCCTTGAAGGGCGACGAGGGCTATACGGCAAACGAAAACTCTGTTATCCGTCGGCGGCTGTTTGAGGGCATTTTCCAGGGACAGGCTTTTGATATCCTCCAAGACGGCGGGCTTGTGAAAGAGGAGGCCCGTAGCGCTGTTACCTATGAAGAAATGATAGCCTACGATTTAATGACTACAGCAGAAAAGATTGACTATGCTGTGGAAAATCTCGATAAGGCAACCTCCCTGGCGCTCTATCTTGCTATGGAAAAGGCCCATGTAGAGGGTGGCAAGGCAAAGATTTTGATGAGCGCTCTGGGTGCTTTGGGCGGTCTGAATATTGACCTCTTTGAAGGCGCAATCAACAAGCGAGACACAGAGGGCGTTGAAAAGGGCAAGACATATCTGGATGCGGTGGTCGCAGCCGTCGTAAAAGATGATATGAAGGATAACGAGGATGTTCTGTCCGTTACGGAAAGGCTGGGACATAGCTCCCTGGAGGATATTCTCAGTTGTACCGAAGAAGCCCATACAGCAGATTGCGGCGAAATTAAGAGCGACTACGAGAATGTGGTGTCCAATATCAAAAAGGCAGTTAATGGCGAAGAGACTGTTGAGGAAGACAATGCTTCCTTAAAAGATGTGGTCGATAGCCTGTGCCTGTTGATAGCAACCCCCGAGGTTTTCGGTAAGGCTATAGCCGAGGACGAAATCCTGCTGGGCGTTATGGCGCTCAATGCCAACTGCATCATCGGTACCGGCGTTGGCAGCCACCCCTCTGATGAAGGTCATGATGCTATGTTTGCTAAACTGAAATCCTCTTACGAAGCGTACGAGGGCAAGGGTTGGTTTGTAAATCTCTTACTGAGTATTGGCGAATGGTTCGTGGAAGGTATCTGGAAGGTGCTGGACTGGCTGAATATATATACTTATTCCAAGAGAGTGGGTTTGTGGATCTACGGTATTATGAAATAACGAACGAAAGAGCAGGTCGCAAGACCTGCTCTTTTATTATAAATTATTATATCGGTCGGCGCCGTCGGGGAAGATGACCGCAATCTGCTTGCCGGCGTTTTCGGGGCGACGGGCGAGGGCTATGGCGGCGCTGAGGGCTGCGCCGGCAGAAATGCCAACGGCAATGTCCTCGGTGGCGCGCAGCAGCTTCACGGCGAAGAAGGCTTCCTCGTCGGTTACAGGGTAGATTTCGTCGATGAGGGAACGGTCTAAAATATGCGGGATAAAGTTAGCGCCAATGCCCTGAATGCCGTGGGGGCCGGCTTTGCCGCCGGAGAGCAGGGGTGAGGCCGCAGGCTCTACGGCGACGGCTTGCAGTTCAGGGTTTTGCTTTTTCAAATACCGGGCACAGCCGGTGATCGTGCCACCGGTGCCAACACCGCAGACCAGAATATCCAGCTTGCCCTTGGTGTCCTTCCACAGCTCCGGGCCGGTGGTCATTTCGTGGGCCAGGGCGTTATGGGGATTATTAAACTGGTCGGGGATAAAGCTGCCGGGAATGGCATTTTTAAGTTCTATGGCTTTTTCTATAGCGCCCTGCATACCAAGGTGTCCGGGGGTGAGCACCAATTCTGCACCGTAGGAGGCGATAAGCTGGCGGCGTTGGAGACTCATAGAATCCGGCATTACGATGAGGGTTTTATAGCCTCGCTCTTTGGCTATGGCGGCAAGTCCGATGCCTGTATTTCCCGAGGTGGGTTCAATGATGGTGCTGCCGGGGGTCAGCAGACCCATTTTTTCCGCGCCTTCAATCATAGAAAGGGCGGCCCGGTCCTTTATAGAACCGGCGGGATTATAGTATTCCAGCTTTCCGAGGATTGTAGCGGAAAGGCCCTCCTTTTGCATAAGCTGGGTAAGGGGAACAAGGGGGGTATTGCCGATGGGGTTAAACATAGGGACACATCCTTTCGTGGAATGGGGTAATGGGAGCGGCACTTTCTTAAAATTATACACCGGGGGCGGATATGTGTCAACAACAGATTGACAGGGAATTTTTATTATGGTATTTTATAGCAAAGGAGTGAGGTACTTGGAACATTTAGAGCAGAGAATAGAAAATCTTGTGGACGGGATTCTTGCCGATTACGGGAAAGGTCGGGAAATCGATGAAATGGCCCTGATCCGACGCCCAGAGAAGGGTGCGGTCATTGATATTATGGATAAGCTCCGTTGGATCATTTTCCCCGGCTATTCCCGGGACAAAAATTATAAAGTGTATAACGCCAAGCATAATTTATCTATGCTCATTGAGGACGTGTTTTATAACCTGAACAAGCAGATTTCCCTTGCCTATCAGGGCGTGGGAATGGCCGAGGAAGAGGCAAAAGAACGGGCAGAGCAGGTAAGCGTGGCCTTTTTTGAGAAGATCCCTGCTGTCCGGGCGGTGGTGCAGACGGATTTGACCGCCTTTTATGAGGGCGACCCGGCGGCTACCGATGTGCGGGAGATCATTTACGCCTATCCCGGGCTTTTTGCCATTACGGTTTACCGCCTTGCCCACGAATTGTATCTGATGGAAGTGCCGTTGCTTCCCCGGATTATGACCGAGCACGCGCACAGCATTACCGGTATTGACATCCATCCCGGCGCTACGGTGGGAGAGTATTTTTTTATTGACCACGGTACGGGTATTGTAATCGGTGAGACGACGGTGATTGGCAAGAATGTGAAGATTTACCAGAGCGTTACTTTGGGTGCCCTATCCACCCGGGGTGGGCAGAGTTTGCGGGGCAAGCGCCGCCATCCTACCATTGAGGACAATGTTACCATTTATGCCGGTGCGTCTGTCTTAGGTGGTGATACGGTGATCGGCCAGGGGTCGGTGATTGGCTCTAACGCCTTTATTACGGCATCCGTTGCCCCCTGCACCACGGTGAGCATCAAAAATCAGGAACTGCAGATGAAGGTGCGCCCCGGCTGCTGCGGAGAATTTGTGAAATAAGAAAGACCTCCGTGGGAGGTTTTCTTATTTGGCACATATTGTAGGGTCGAACACGGGAAGGCCATCCTTTCTCGCCGGAGAGAAAGGATGAAAAGAGCCGCCGGGAACCTGACCTGTGGCTCCCGGACTCTCCAGACGACCAAAGGGGGAGCGATGCGACCGCTGCCAGTGGCAGATAAAGGGAGCAGAGCGAGTGGCAGCGGTCGATAAAATCGAGGATAAGCGAAAGCCCGAAGATTTTATCGGGTACCGCAACAGGACCAATCCCCCTTTGGAAACCCCGGTGCGGTGGAAATTGGCAATAAAAAAAGCCACCCGGGTGGGTGGCTTTTTGTTAATAGGATTAGGCTTTGCCGGCGCAGCCGAGAACGTCTACCAGCTTGTGGCGAACCAGTTCCTTGATGTTTGCGCGAGCGGGCTTCAGGTACTCGCGGGGGTCAAACTTGGAGGGCTGGTCGTTGAAGAACTGACGGATGGTGCCAGTCATTGCAAGACGCAGGTCGGAGTCAATGTTGATCTTGCAGACGGAAAGGGAAGCTGCCTTGCGCAGTTGCTCCTCGGGAACACCGATGGCGTTGGGCATTTTGCCGCCGTTGGCGTTGACCATTGCTACATACTCCTGAGGAACGGAGGAAGAGCCGTGCAGTACGATGGGGAAGCCGGGAAGACGGCGGGTTACCTCTTCCAGCACGTCGAAACGCAGTGCGGGAGGAACCAGAATGCCCTGCTCGTTCACAGTGCACTGCTCGGGGGTGAACTTGTAAGCGCCGTGGGAGGTGCCGATGGCGATGGCCAGGGAGTCGCAACCGGTGCGGGTTACAAATTCTTCAACCTCTTCGGGACGGGTGTAGGAAGCGGCCTCAGAGGAAACATTGACCTCATCCTCAATGCCGGCCAGACTGCCCAGCTCAGCTTCGACCACAACACCGTGATCGTGGGCGTACTCAACCACCTGACGGGTGATGGCGATGTTCTCCTCGAAGGACTTGGAAGAAGCGTCGATCATAACGGAGGTGAAGCCGCCGTCGATACAGCTCTTGCAGGTCTCGAAAGAGTCGCCGTGGTCCAAGTGCAGAGCTACGGGGATTTCGGGGCATTCCAGCACAGCGGCCTCAACCAGCTTAACCAGGTAAGTGTGGTTGGCGTATGCGCGGGCGCCCTTGGAAACCTGCAGAATGACGGGAGCATTCTCCTCACGGCAGGCCTCGGTGATCGCCTGAACGATCTCCATATTGTTGACGTTGAAAGCACCGATGGCGTAACCGCCGTCGTATGCCTTCTTGAACATTTCAGTTGTTGTTACAAGTGCCATTGGTATCAAATCCTTTCTTTTGGGGTGGACCCATAATTTGCGAGTTTATTATAGCATATATTTTTTCTATTTCAATAAGAATTTACGGGAAAATGCATATTTGTACAAAATAGCTATTTACCTTTTGGAGAAGATGGAGTATAATCTCTAAGGAAATTACAATTAAGGAGACTTTTTATGAAACTTTCTGCATTGCAGTTGGCAAGATATGCCTACCAGCCCAAGCTGCCCGGTATGCTCCGGGGTGGCATCGGCGAAATTTGTGTAAAGAACGGCGAGCCCACCCAGTCTGTGGCGGATCAGGAGAAGATCGCGGCTCTGTTTCCCAATACCTACGGCAAGAACGAGATCACCTTCTGCAAGGGGGAGAATACCGCCCCTGCCAAGCGTCAGGTCGTTGGCGTGATTCTTTCCGGCGGTCAGGCACCCGGCGGCCACAATGTGATTTGCGGCCTTTACGATGCTTTGAAGGCTACCGATCAGGAGAACGTGCTGTACGGCTTCAAGGGCGGCCCCAGCGGTCTGATCGACGATGATTATATCATCTTTGACGATGAATATATCAACGCCTACCGCAATACCGGCGGCTTTGACATCATTGGCTCCGGCCGTACCAAGCTGGAAACCGAGGAGCAGTTTGCCATCGTGGCTGAAAATTGCAAGAAGCACGGCATCAACGCCCTTGTAATCATCGGCGGCGACGACTCCAACACCAACGCCGCAGTTCTTGCTGAATACTTTGCCGCAAATGGCAGTGGTATTCAGGTTATCGGCTGTCCCAAGACCATTGACGGCGACCTGAAGAACGAGGACATCGAGTGCTCCTTCGGCTTTGATACCGCCACCAAGACCTATGCGGAAATCGTTGGCAATATTCAGAGAGATGCCAACTCTGCGAAAAAGTACTGGCACTTTGTAAAGGTAATGGGTCGCTCTGCCTCCCATGTGGCTCTGGAAACTGCGCTGAAGACCCAGCCCAACATCTGCCTCATTGGTGAGGAGGTGGCCGCAAAGAAGATGTCTTTGGCTGCTATCGCCGATTACATTGCTGACTCTGTTGCCGCCCGCGCGGCTAAGGGCTGGAATTTCGGTGTTGCCATCATTCCTGAGGGTATTGTGGAGTTCGTGCCCGAGTTCTCCGTACTGATTGCGGAGATCAATGAGCTGCTGGCAGGCGCTAAGGCTGACGCATTTAACGCTTTGCCCACTTGGGAAGAGAAGTATGCCTTCATTGAAAAGGGCCTTACCAAGGAATCTATGGCAGTATTTGCCATCCTGCCCCAGTCCATTCAGCAGCAGTTGTTCTTGGAACGGGATCCTCACGGCAACGTGCAGGTTTCCCTCATTGAGAGTGAAAAGCTGTTCTCTGAGATGGTTAAGGCAAATCTGAAAGCCCGGAAGGCCAATGGCACTTACAGTGGAAAGTTCTCTGCCCTCCATCACTTCCTGGGCTATGAGGGCCGCTGTGCGTTCCCCTCTAACTTTGATGCGGATTACTGCTACTCATTAGGCTACAATGCCTTTATGCTGATCCAGTACGGCTACACAGGCTATCTGTCTAAGGTTTCTAACCTTTCTAAGCCCGCGGAAGAGTGGGTTGCCGGTGGTATGCCCATCACCAAGATGATGAACATGGAACGCCGCCACGGCGCGGATAAGCCTGTTATCCGCAAGGCCCTTGTGGAGCTGGACGGCGCGCCCTTTAAGTTCTTCCAGGCACACCGGGCCGAGTGGGCGGTGGAGACCTGCTATGTGTACCCCGGAGCCATTCAGTACTGGGGACCTTCCGAGGTTTGCGACGCAACCACCGTTACCCTGGCTCTGGAACAGAATAAGTAAAGAAAAAAGACCGCCTACGGGCGGTCTTTTTAATTGACAATTAACAATTGCGGTATCGGTGATGTTGGCGATAAAAATAACCCTCCCCTTTGGGGAGGGTGGCCGAGCGTGGTGCTCCGCGCAGCGAATCAAAATCTCAATGGTTGCCGGTGGCAACCATTCCTTGATTAAACGCGAGGTCGGGTGAGGTTGATTTTTGACGGGTGAGGTTGACCTCATCCACCGCTGCGCGGTCCCCCTTCCCCAAAGGGGAAGGTTATTGACCTGCCGACTTATCAACTATCAATTCTCAACTCTCAACTATTTCCTCTTCCAGGTGGAGCGGGAGAAGAGAATCAGGAAGGGGAAAATCTCCAATCTGCCCACCAGCATCACAAGACCTAAGAGGGCGGTGGAAAAATCGCTGTAAATGCTGTAATTGCACATCGGACCCACAGCGTGAAAGCCCGGGCCGATGTTATTGATACAGGCAATCACTGCCGAAAGGTTGGTTTCTACCGTTTGTCCATCCAGACCGATAACCAGAGCCACAATGACGGTAATGAGAATATAGGCGGCGAAGTAGGCATTGGTGTTGGTGATTACTTTTTCGTCCATTACCTTGCCGTTGTTGCGGATGGCCATTACCTTTCGGGGATTGACCACCTGACGGATGTTTCGGCGGAGGTTTTTGAAAATAATCATTACCCGTGCCACCTTGAAGCCACCGCCGGTAGAGCCTGCACAGGCACCTACCATCATCAGCACCAATAGGATGCCTTTGGAGAAGCTGTGCCACGCGTCAAAGTCTACGGTGGAGTAGCCTGTAGTGGTCAGCAGAGAGGAGACTTGGAAGGCACTGTGCCGCAGGGCTTCCCAAAAATCCCCGTTGAAGTTACGCTGGAAGGTATTAAGTCCAATAAGCAGTGCCGCACCGGCAAAAATGCCCAGGTACAGCCGCAGTTCTCCGTCCTTGAATATGTTTTTGAACTGCCCCATCAGGAGCAGGAAGTAGCAGGAGAAGTTAATGCCGAAGAGGAGCATAAAGACGGTGGTAACATTTTGGATATAGGGGCTGTAGCTTGCAAAGGAGTCGTTTCGCACGCCGAAGCCGCCTGTGCCTGCTGTGCCGAAGCCAAGACAGAGGGAATCCAGCAGGGAAAGACCGCCCCACAGCAGGAAAATCACATTGATGACGGTCAGTACTATGTAAATAATATAAAGGATTTTGGCGGTTTGCTTCATTTTGGGAACAAGTTTGCCCACATCCGGTCCGGGGCTTTCTGCCCGGAGCAGGTGCATTGTAAAGCCTGCACCCTCTTCCCCGGAGGAAAAGGCAAGGGCAAATACCAGCACGCCCATACCGCCCACCCAGTGGGTAAAGCTGCGCCAGTAGAGCATACCCTTGGGGAGGGCTTCCACATCGGAAAGGATAGATGCGCCGGTGGTGGAAAAACCGGAGGCGGTTTCGAAGAATGCGTCAATATATCTGGGAATGGCTCCGGAAAAATAGAAAGGCAGCGCGCCCAGCAGGCTCATTATCAGCCAGCTAAGGCTTACGCACACCATACCCTCCCGGACACCGAAACGCAGGTCGGTTTTCCGGCAGAAAAGGTACATCGGTACGCCAAGCGCCAAAGCAATGGCGACGGTGAGAAGAAAGCCGTGAACGGCGTTCCATTCTCTGTAGCCTAAGCTGATAAACAGGGCAGGCAGGAGGAACAGGGCTTCCATCAGGATAATTCGGGCGATAAATCGCCCCATTAGCTTATAATTCATAACTGCCTCTTATGCAAAAATGTCGTTAATTTGTTGTAGAGAGCCTCGCTTGCCCGTAACCACCACCACAGTGTCGCCTACATCTATAAAGGAGTCGCCGTTGGGAATGTGGGTACGGCTTCCCCGGGTGATGGAGGCAAGCAGGACATCGGGCTTTAATTTCATTTCCCGCAGGGGAACGCCACGCCTGGCGGTGGTAGCGTCTACCAAAAATTCTACCGCTTCTACCTGCCCGTCCGCAATGGCGTGGACAGAGATGGCCGCGCCGGTTTGGTTTTCCATTGCACGGACATAGCGGACAATGTCGTTGGCACACAGCTCCCGGGGGGAGAGCATACTGCCGAGGTTCATAGCGTCGCCGATGACGGTGTTTTCCACATGGCTGAGCTTGGTGATGATATGGGGAACGCCACAGCTATCGGCATAAAGGGAGATGACCATATTGGTCTCGTCCTGCCCGGTAAGCGTTACAAGGGCGTCGGTACGGCGGATGCCCTGACTTTCCAAAACGCTTTTGTCAGTACAGTTGGCGCAGATAATGGAAGCGGCGGGCAGCAGCTCCGAAAGCTCCCGGCAGCGCACCGGGTCTTTTTCAATCACGGTAACATCCATACCCTCAGTGGTGAGGAAAGAGGCCAAATAAAGGCAGACCTTGCCGCCGCCGCAAAGTATAACATTACGGACACGGCGGGTGATAATGCCCAATTTTTTGAGTAGGCGGGTGAGCTGGTCTTTGGGGGCGGTAACGAAAATCCGGTCGCCCTCAGCAAGGGAGAAATCGCCCTTGGGGGTGATGGCCTGGCCGGAACGCAAAACTGCACAGACAAGAACGTGGCAACCCAGCTTTTGGTTGAGAGAGGAAAGGGTGGTGTTGCACAGAATGCTCTCTTCCTCAACCCGCAGTTCTACAATTTCAGCTCTGCCTTTGGCAAAGGTATCCCGTCGCAAAAAGCCCGGGTATTTGAGAAGCCGCTCCATTTCCAAGGCGGTGCGGCGCTCCGGGTTGACGGTAAGGGATAGGGGGAAGGTCTCCGGCATAGTCATAACCTGCTCCGTGTATTCCGGGTTGCGGACACGGGCGATGGTGTGCAGCTCTTTGTTTAAGCCGTGGGCGGTCATACAGGTAAGTAAGTTGGTTTCGTCTGCCCCGGTGGCGGCAATTAAGAGGTCTGCATCCCGGATGCCGGCGTCAAGTAATGTAGTGCGGGAGGCGCAGTTGCCCGTAAGGGTCATAGTGTCAAACTGCTCCTGGGCATATTCCAGCACAGAGGTGCGTTGGTCAATGATGGTTAAATCGTGGCCTTCCTTGGTCAGCTGGTGGGCAAGGGTCATACCGATTTTGCCACCGCCGGCAATGATGATTTTCATAAGTGCCTCCCAAAATTGAGATAATTTGGCTTATTATACCACAGGTGGAGGAAAAAGGCAAGGTATGGGAATTGACAGTTGAGAGTTGATAGTTGAGAGTGGATAGTGGATAGTTGTAGGTGTCGGCAGAGCCGACGCAATAAAAACCCTCCCCTTTGGGGAGGGGGGACCGCACAGCGGTGGGTGAGGTTGATTTTTGACGGGTGAGGTAACCTCATCCG
>SVKZ01000016.1 GCA_015068165.1 Oscillospiraceae bacterium | reverse complement strand
TTGCGATCCGAACTGCCTCGGAAATCGCAACACCTGTAGGAACATCCTCCACATACAGCGCTTCATAAATGGCAAGCTGCATAATCACCCGGGCAAGCCGGGAGATGCGGGAAATGTCCCAGCCGATGGAGAAATTCGCAATATGTCCGTTCAGCTCCTCTGTCGTAACGGTTACGCCCGACACAACCCGATCCAGATATGCCTTCTGCGCCTTGCTGGGATAGTCATTGTAAAGCTCACTGTCGGCAGAAAGGGCGCTGTAATAAGTCTTATCCAGACGGGTGCGGATCACATCCTCAGGAGCTTCGCCGGTAAATTCCTGGGCATAGATCAAATGCACTGCCAGCTCTCTGGCGTCGCCTCTTGTCATATGCTACCTCACTGACGGACGATCCCGCAGACGTTCATATTGATCGCAGCAATCTGCACATTGGCCATAGATACCAGAGCATTCCGGACAGCTTCCTGGGCCGCGGCGGCCACAGTAACTACGTTCTGACCATAGGCGATAACGATGTTGCAATCCACAGTCAGCGCATTGTCTTCAATGTCGATTTTCATACCCTTGCCCCAGTTCTTCTTGCCGATAATTTCGGCAATATCTGCACCGGGCTTGGTACTGAGGCTCACAACACCGTCCACCTCAGAAATTGCCTGGGCAACAATAGTACCAAGGACATCCTCAGAAATCATAACGGTTCCGTTTTCCTGATCCTGTACGATATACTGCTTATTTTCAGCCATTAGAGAATCCTCCTGAATGTAAAGTAGTTTTCCTGTTTTTGTTATTTTAACACCTTTGTGCAGAAATTACAACTGTTTTCTTTCAAAAGTAAATCCCGCAACCAAATTTGTTGCGGGATTACTATTTATGGCACTTCCACCACGTGGATGTCCTGCATCGTAAAGGAAGACTGGGACAGGATAATATCCGCAATCACAGCCACATCGGCCTGCTTGATCCCACCCTCCGGAGATGCAACCGCAACAGAAATGCCGTTTTCACTGATGTAGGCAACACAGTCAGCGTAGCCCTTTGCAATTACCAGGCTTTCAATCTGCGCCTCGCACAGGGCAGTCTGTACAATTTGCTCCAGCTGTTCATTTGTTTGCGCGGCCTCTACATCGCTGCCGTAGGCCATCGCTTCCTGCAGTAAGCTCACGGCGCTGTCTCTTGCCTGCTGGCGGGAGAGCCGGACAGCCGCAAAGTAACTGCTTTGGGTGTTTTCTGCCGTTCCATCGCCCATTACAAGGTCGGAATTTAAGAGTTTATCCTCGTCCAATGTATCCGTAAGATCTACGACAGCCTTATCCTCTCCGAAAAGCCAATTTACATAAATACCGCCGCATACTGCCAGCAACACTGCGCCGGCTATCAAATTTTTCTTCCAAACATTCATAAAAAAACCTCCTCCTATTTCATTCTGACAATGGTGATTTTGTCTGTTTTTAGTCCGGTCAAGCTGGCTACCGCCTCCGTAATGGCCAGGCGCACCAGCGGGTCATCTGCTCCCTGACAAACGATCAATGCCCCCTGATACCGGGGCGGAATCACTTGTGTAATCAGACCGTTTTCAGCCCGGTTCTCATCTGTAACGGTTACCGTATCTTTTTGCGTTGTGCTATTGTCCGTGCCGGCAGAAATATGCTCGTTGGTTTTATAGATTGTCTCTGCGCCTGCCGCTTCTGTGAGCATAACCTGCACTCGCCCCGCTCCCCGAATTTGACTAAGGGCTTCTGTCAGCCGCACTTCCATTGTCTTCTCAGTTGATACGGTAACGGTTTCCTTCTTTGTATCATCTTTACTTGTACTGCTTGGCAGTAACATAAGCAGAACACCGGCAACAACGATAATAAAGACATACTTATACCTTTTGACCCAATCTACAATGCGATCTGCTATTTGTTTTCTATCCACTTCTGTGCCTCCTCCGGTATCCCAAACTGCTCCTTTAAGTAATCTTTCAGTACCGTTTTCACATATGGAGATACCGCCCCCTTTACGGTAATTTCAATCGGTGTGGGCGGCGTAGTTTCAGAAACAGTAACCGCAACGGAAATATCCGCGCCCAGAGAAACCGCTTTGTCTAAGATATATGTTTCCGTTTCCCGTTTTATGAATGCTCTTTGTTCCTGCAATGCGGCGATCTCGCCTTCCTTTACAACAGCCTGTGCTTCCTCCATAAAGCCGGAAAAGTAGTCCCCGTAAACGGAAAAGTCCAGTTGGCGCAAAGGACTGATCAATGCAAATGTCATAAAAATTCCGCATAGGGCGGTGATAAGCGCCGTAATGCCTCCCTTTTTCCCGAAAAGCATCCGGATACTGCCGCAAATGATTGCTGCTGCCACCACAGAAAGGATATATGCCCGGATTTCTTCCATTATGCTACTCCTTTCATAAAACATACGATACTGATCAGAAGCATAATGCATACTGCCCCTGTCATTGCCAGCAGATACCCCATAGCTACGGAGAAATCCTTCACAAGCTCCGTTTCTTCCTTGCCGCCGATCACCCCGCTTACGGCGGCCGTTGCCTTGAGAAGCACATATTGTATGCCGATCTTCAAAAAAGGTCCGATTGCAACTGCGGCAACGGATAAAAGCCCATAAATTCCTGCGGCATTCTTCATAAGACCGGCACTGACGAGAATGGATTCGGAGGCATCGGAAATAATACTGCCCACCATTGGCACAAAGCTGGAAATTGCAATTTTTGCCGCCTTAATAGCAGAAGCATCTGCTGTTCCGCTGACTACACCTGTGATGCTGATATAGCCGGTAAATACATAAAGAATGATCTTTAACACCCAGGAGCTTATCCATTTCACAAAGGTTTTCAGCTCTTTCAGGGCTTCATTGTCAAAGGCGGCATTGGCTATAGACAGGGCTATGTAAACATAGACCAGCGGTATGAGCAATCCCGTTACCGCAGAGGTAAGGACCGTATCAAAAAGTAAGGTTCCCCCGTATATTCCTGCGGCGCTTGACACACCCCCCTGGGCAGCCAAGGATGCCGCCATCACCGGAAGCAGCAGTTTTCCGTAATTGCTGATTTGGGTGATGACTTCCCTGCCCATATGGAAGAAAGTATCTGTCTGCTGCAACAAAAGACAGCCGATCATAATAGCACCAACAAAACGGATCACCTGGGTTTGACTGTCCGAAAGTCCCTTTACAACGGTTATCAGGATCGTTACGGCGATCAATGATAAGCAGACACCGCAGGCCGTACGAAAGCTTGGCTGGAGTGCCCCGAGGGCTGTACGGATGATATACCAAAGCCCTTCCCCAAAGGTTTCATACTGTTCCGGCATAACCTCCTTACCGCCGTCGGGTACTGCGGGGGCAGTAAATTCCATTGCGGATACCGGAACAGTCAGAATCGAAACGAGAATTATAAATATTAGTAGCTTTCTCATATGCTTTCCAATAATGTCTTGATAAGAGATAATATTTCCGTATAAAGTGGCAATGAAATCCAAAGAATCACTGCAGCGGTAAGTATCTGCACAGCGCGGCCTAAAGTTGCCTGTCCACCGTCGGCGCAGATAAGTCCGGCAATCTCCCCCATAAGGCCAACACCTACAGCCTTTAGCAATATATTCAGCAAATGATGATCCAGCCCGATCAGGTCTTGCAGCTGGGAAAAAAAGTCCAGAACAGAGGAAAGATAAGAAAAGCCGGCGGCTACCGCCATTACGCACACCGTAATGGCAAGCAAGACCGTTATTTCTTTCCCACGATTGCCCAATGCCAAACAAAGCATTACAGCGATCAGTACACCGGCGATAGCTTTTACATACAAGTCCATCAGAAATGAAAAAGTGTTTTGACTAAGTCAAACAATTCCGCAATCTCCTGCGCCACCATCATCAGCACTACTACTAGTCCTGCCAAAGTGGTCATTGTGGCCTGCTCGTCCCGTCCGGAACGGGCAAGGACCTGATTGAGTACAGAAACGATGATGCCAATAGCGGCAATTTTGAAAATTAAATCAATATCCATATCAGATCAGTAATATCGCAATGGCAATCCCTGCGCAAACCCCAAGTGTCCGGTAACTGCGAAGGCGCTCTGTACGGTCTCTTTCCAGTCGTTTCCGATTTTCATTGCAGGCTTCCCGGACCAGTGCAATGCCGGAAAGTTGGCCGGAAACATCGAATTTTCCCAAGCTTTTTCCTAACATCCGGAGCATTTTTCCCGTCAAAGGCGGTATGGACGGAGTCTGTTCCAGCGCCGCACGCATGCAGGCTTCCGCATTGGGGGCAATTTGCCCGGCCAGCTCACGATCAAGGGCAGAAAACACCTGCCATAGTGTCCCGCTGGTATGCTCCGCCGCCCGGGCGATCAACTCTGACAGCGGAGAGAGCCTGTATTTAAGCTCTGCCGCCATAAATTCCAATGCACTGTACAATTCCCGTAAATATCGCTCCTCCCGTTTACATCCGGCGGCTATCATAAAGCCAAAGCCGCTGCAGCCGACGATAATCAAGATCGCACCAATCCATTTATAGTTCATAGAGGTATCCTTTCTTCCCGCCAGGTTTTTTCTGCCTGCATCACAAGCACGGTAGAGAAAACACGGCTGTCCAGTAGTGGTTTATAAATTGTTCTTTTCATAAAATCCCGGAGGCTTCCTGCGTGAGCTGTGGCAATTAAGTCTACTCCGCACCACAAGGCCTTAAGCAATCCGTTACAGTCCTCCTGGGCCGTGATCTCATCCACAGCAATAGTAGCAGGACCCATTGTGCGCAGAAGCAATTCAATCCCCTGTCCTTTCGGACAGCCGGAGAGAATATCCGTCCGACTCCCGGGTGAAAAACAGGACTTTCCCTGAAAAGAGGGAAACAACTCTCCCCGCTCGTCCACAACGGCAATGCTCCCCTGCCCATTTTCAGACCTTGTACGGATAATGTCCCGTAGCAGGGTTGTCTTTCCGCTACCGGGTCTGCCGAGAATGAGCATAGAGCCTGTAAGCGGTATACCCTTTCCGATGCCGGGAAAATCCCGGGCAACACGAATACATAGGGAGGTAACACATCTAACATCACACATTATGCCGTTTCGTACCACCACCTCGCCGCAAAGTCCAACCCGATGGCCGCCCTGGGCTGTTATGTACCCGTCGGCTGCTGTAGAGGCCGTCCAGGGAGAATAGCGACAGGCGGCATTAACTACATACTGCAGCATTTCGCTTGTTACCGATTCCCGCAGACGAACTGTACCGTTACTGCGCACAAGCTCCGGGCACATTCCCTTGCGCAGGCGCAGCTCCTGCAAGTTATCTCTGCCCAGCCTGTCCACATCCTGCCGCATAGGCGGCGGCAGTAGATTTAATAACGCCTGCCACGCACAGACCATTTTGCATCACTCCCAGTTAAGATTATGTGTACCATGCCCCGATATGCATAAAAAAAGCCGACGGCATTTGCCGTCGGCTTGAAAACGATATTCAGGACTTCTTAATTACACGCAAAATCCGCTGACCTGCGGGGCTGAACAGCAGATTAATGCCAAGCTCCGGCAGGAAGTTAATCACAATCAGTCCGGAAAGGACATAACCTACCACATTGCCGCCCTCTGCCCAAACACTAAGTACGTCCATAAACCACAGGAACATACCGGCAAGGAAAACACCGGTATTAACAACGGGACAGACGATTGCTGCGCAGACCATAGCCAGGTAGCCGTTTACATTGTGGAGCAGCTTATAGACAGCGCCAGCTGCCAGGCCGCACAGGATGCCTTTGGCCATAACGACCACAAAGCACAGCGCCGGACTTGCCTGGAACACCATATGTCCGCCGCCGTCCATACCGTTGACGCAGAAGATATAGGTCAGTACACCGAATGCGCCGCCCAGGACACCACCGGCAGCTATGCCATAGGTTGCCGCACCCAACACAATGGGAATCAGCACCAGAGACAGAGAAACCGGTCCGATTTTGATGGGAAAGACTGCTGCCAGGAACTGGAGAACCACCATTACGGCGATCAGCAGAGCCACGCCCACCATCTTTTGGATTTTTTGATTTTTCATAAATTTTCCTCCTTGCTGTCGCTCCGGAAAAGCCGGATGCGATGCTTTTATATATCCAGCCCTAAGGGGCTAAATAACGGATTACATTAAGGAATCGTCGTCAAATTCCTCGTCTGCTTCTTCTAAATCGTCAATGGCCATCTGGGCTGTACCGCCGGAGCGCATAGCCTCCCATTGCTCCTTTGTAACGAGAATTGTGCGGGGCTTACTGCCCATAAAGGGACCGACGATGCCACGCTCTTCCATTTCGTCAACGATGCGGGCTGCCCGGGCATAGCCCAGCTTCAAACGGCGCTGGAGCATAGATACGGAAGCCTGACCGGTTTCCAGAATCACATCCACAGCGGCAGGGAGCATTTCGTCCCCTTCAATCTCCTCGGCATTGGGTTCCGGGTCAGAAGCAGTAGCTGCTTTGCTGTTGCCGGTTTGGGCTGCCTTCTTTTCAATTTCCTCCATAACCTGCTGGTCGTAGGTGGACGTGAAATTGGACTTTACATAGGTAGCAACCGCTTCTACCTCCGGGTCGCTGACGAAGCAGCCTTGTACACGCTTGGGCTTGCCGCTGCCGATAGGTGCAAACAGCATATCACCGCGACCCACAAGCTTTTCTGCGCCCTGGGTATCCAAGATAATTCGGGATTCCATTGCGGATGCCACAGCGAAAGCGATCCGGGAAGGAATGTTTGCTTTCATAAGACCGGTGATGACATCGGCAGAGGGTCTCTGCGTGGCAATCACTAAGTGGATACCGGCTGCACGACCCATCTGGGCAATGCGGCAGATGGACTCTTCCACCTCTTTTGCAGCTACCAACATCAAGTCCGCCAGCTCGTCGATAATGACAACCACCTGGGGAAGCTTTGTTGCGCCGGTTTCCTGACCTTCCACAATGCTGTTATAGGACTCCAAATCACGGACGCCGACATCGCTCATTGCCTTATACCGGCGCATCATTTCCGTAACTGCCCACTGTAAGCTGCCAGCCGCCTTTTTGGGGTCGGTAACAACAGGAATGAGCAGATGCGGAATGCCGTTATAAATGCCAAGCTCAACCATCTTGGGGTCGATCATAATGAGCTTTACATCGTCGGGGCTTGCCTTATAGAGAATGGAAATGATAATGGAGTTCATACATACCGACTTACCGGAGCCGGTTGTACCTGCAATCAGCATATGGGGAAGCTTTGCAATATTGCCAACAATGGCCGTACCGCCAATATCCTTACCCACTGCAAAAGAGGATTTGCTCTTTGCGGTAGCAAAGTTACTGGACTCGATGACCTCACGGAGAGATACGGTATTAACAGACCGGTTGGGCACTTCGATACCGACCACAGAGATCTTGCCGGGAACGGCGGCAATGCGGACTCCGCTTGCACCTAAGCTCAGGGCAATATCGTCGGCCGCTGTGGTAATCTTATTGAGCCGGACGCCCTTTTCCAGCTCCACCTCATACCGGGTAACACTGGGGCCCCGGGTTACATTGATAATATGCGCCTCAATTTTGAAGCTTGCCAGGGTTTCATTCAGACGGCGGGTATTTTCCCGCATTTCGCTCATACCGTCCCCTGCGGTATCGGGCGCGTTTTTTAATAAATCAATAGGCGGGAAAGAATAAACCGACTTTGCCTCAGCCTCGGTCTGGGCAATTTCCTCAGCCACTTCCGCCGCAGATTCTGCCGCATCTTCAGCTGTTACTTTTTCTTTTACAGCCTTTTCTTTCGGCTGTTTTACCTTTACAGGACTGACCTTTACGGGTGTAGGAACAGGTGTGTCGTCCACATCTACATCGAAATCCAAAAGGGGCATACGGGAAACCGGGTCGATCCGCACTTCCTCACCGAAATTGGCGGCGGCAACAGGACTTTCCACGTCGTTTTCGATCTGCCGCATAATCTCACTTGCCCGGCTTCTGTGTTCCTTCTTAGGCGTAACAGGGGCTTCTACTGGAAAGGCTTCTTCATAAGCCTCCTCTTCCTCCTCTTCCGCGGCGCGTTGGGCCGCAAGACGGCGGTTTTGCTTATGCTCGATCCGCTTGGAAGCAATGTGATTGACAACAATGGCCGCAGGCTCCGGCTTCTCCTCCACCTCCGCCTGCTCCTCTCTGGGGCGGTTACGGATGGCGCGGATTATGCTGGGAACGGTGATCTGCATACTGGCAAGTAATGTCAGAAATGCGCCGGGAATCAAAAACACCAATGTTGCTTTGCCGCACAACAATGCAACAAGCTGTGCAATCGTGCCGCAGAGGATACCGCCTGACGCGCCGGCAACACCGTCGTTATAAAGCTTGCTGAAACCGGCAAACGTATAGTTTTGCTCCACAGTTCCGGAGAGAATATGACCGATACTGCCGCTAATGAGAATAAAGGCAATCAGACAGACCGTGCGCATACGAACGGGACGGTTTTTGGAAAAGGCGTGTACGGTAAACAGATACAGCGTTGCAGGGATCGCTACAAAAAAGCCAACCTTACCGATCAATCCAAGTAACAGATTTTCAAGTCCCACAAAGAAAACACCACCGGGTGCTAAAAATGTGAGCAGAAGCAATGCAAAGCAGAAAAAGATAAGGGCAGAAGAAAAAAAGCGAAACGGGATGCCCCAGCCGTCTAACCGTTCCCGGACAGAAATTCTTTGGGGACGCTCCTGCATGGCCTCTGCCTTGGGGGATCTCTTGGCAGTACTGCCCTTCTTTTGGGAGGATGCAACCCTTTTATCTGCAGAATTTGTTTTTTTCTTAGCCATATGTGCCTCCTATGTGATCAAAAACAGAATGAAAGTAAGAAGCGCTACGCCCCAAGCGTAGTAGGAAAAGCTTGCAAGACCGGACCGATTCACAGCAAAGCGGACAAACCGTATGGAAATAAGGCCTCCAAAATAGGCAAGAACAGCGCCGCCAATACTGCAGAAAAAGCCAACCAAACGCAAGCTCGTCCCGCCGATGATAATTAAAATCAAATCCAGTACCATCCGTAAAAGCAACAGGGGTACTGCGCAAAGAAGCGCCCAGGAAAGGGCATTTCTCCGCTCTGCGCCACGGGCAACACCGGCGGACGCAACCGTACCGAGCAGGGAGATGCCCGGAATCGCAGAAAGGCAACCGAACCCTCCCATAAAGGCTGTGTCCAGCCTGGTCATACGCCAGGAGTCCTTATTCCCCTGCCGCATATTGCCAATAACAAACAAGATAACGCCGTTTGCGCCGAAGGCCAAAGCCAGCCAGGGCAGGGTCATCGGAATCTGCAGCAAGGTCATTACTGCATAAGTAACTCCCACAGGTATGACCGTCGCTTTTACAATGCGGTAATCATACCGGTGGTTATCATTGCCGCGGGATCTACCCCCGCGGTTTTGGATGCGACGCTGGACCATCAGCCGGCGCAGTGGTGCGCTACAGGCACTGCACACAGCGCTAAGAGAGCCCATAGTAAGCAGAAGGCGGCATAGGGGGTCCATCTCCGTCTGTCCGAAAAGGTGCATCATGAGTCGCTGATGACCGGGAGCAGACAGGGGCATAAATTCCGTAAGACCGGAAACAAGACCCAATATGAAAATTTGCAACCAGTCCATTTGGGTTTTCCACCTCCTGCCCATATTTTTGCCATTATAACATAACAGCGCAAATATTTCCAGTATAGAATGAAAAAAATTGTATTCTAAGCTTTCTCTGTCCGTTTCTTGTTTTTTTCGATCATTTTATGAAGGGCCGACAGGGCATCACTCAGGCTACCAAGACGGTCAATCAGGCCGGAGGAAACGGCTTCTTTGCCATAAAGTATGGTGCCAACATCGGTTGCCATCTCCCCTGTTGCCATCATATAGCTCTCAAATTGCTCCCGGGTTATGGCAGAATTGGCCGTAACAAAATCCGCAATTTGCTCCTGAATCCTCTGAAAATATCGGAATGTTTGGGGTGCGCCAATCACAAGGCCGGTCATTCGGACGGGATGAACGGTCATACTGGCGGTAGGCGTAATAAAGGATTTTTTGGTACAAACCGCCAAGGGGATGCCAATAGAATGTCCGCCGCCCAGAACAAGGGAGACTGTGGGCTTTTTCATACCGGAGATCATTTCCGCAATGGCAAGTCCGGCTTCAATGTCGCCGCCAACTGTGTTCAGTAGCAGTAAAAGACCGTCAATTTCATCGCTTTCTTCAATACCGGCAAGCAGGGGCAATACATGCTCATATTTGGTGGTTTTCACATTTTCAGGGGCTACCTGATGGCCCTCAATCTGCCCGATGATGGTCAACGTATAAATGTTACCCTTGCTGCTCTTGGAAATATCCGCACCAAGGTCCTGAAGCTTGTCCTGTTGCTTTTCTTCGTTTTGTTCCATAGTTTACCTCCTACATTTTTCTTATAGGATAACCAAATAGCATATAATAAATTCCCCTTGCAACTTATTGTTCTTTATCGTATAATGAAGAAAAAATATGAAAGGAATCATACTATGCAGTTTGAATACAAGACCAGCGGCACTTGCTCCCGGGAGATCCTTTTTGAAATTGAGGACGGCAAGGTTAAGAATGTACAGTACATCGGCGGTTGCAACGGTAACCTGAAAGGCATTGGCTCTCTGGTAGAGGGTATGGATGTGGACGAGGTTATTTCCCGTTTAGAGGGTACGACCTGCGGCCCGAAGAACACCTCCTGCCCCGATCAGCTTGCACAGGCGCTTAAGCAGGCAAAGGAATCTATGTAACAGGAAAAAGCGGCGCAGTACTCTGCGCCGCTTTTCCTTTGGAGAGATTATGGAGTGTAATGAAATCACGCAGTATATAGGAAAAATCGTCCATATTGTGGTAGACAGACCGATAGGCTACCGGCGCGGGGATATCCTATATCCGATCAACTACGGATATGTTCCCGGACTCTTGGTTGGCGACGGAGAGGAACAGGATGCCTATATTTTAGGCGTCAACGAGCTGATTGCCGAATTTGACAGCCAGGTCGTGGCTGTAATCCACAGGAAGAACGATTGCGAAGACAAGCTTGTGGTCGCACCGGTTGGAAACACCTATCATCAGGGGCAAATTGCGACAGCTGTGCATTTTCAGGAGCAGTATTTTGATACGCGCATTATCTCTGCGTTTGAAAAGTCCTGCGGTGTGCTTCCTCCGCCGGTGGCTGCCATGCTGGAAAGAAAGCACGGCTGCTTCGATTCACTTGTCCACGATGTTCATATTGTCTCCGGTGAGACCGACTTGGACGCAGTCATTTCGCAGATTTTAAGTAAATAAAACGAACCGCACCCTTTGCCGTGGTGCGGTTCGTTTTTTTGTAGGGACCGGCCTCCCGGACGGTCATAGAGTACAGCGTCTAAAATACCGAGCAAGGACCGTCGAGGACGCCGATCCCTACAAGGTAAAATCATAACCAACGATCGTATGTGAGTGCGTTCGTGAGCCGGAGATTATGATTATTCCTTTACGGCATCTAAAATGACGCGGACAAGGTCATCCCGGCCGGTGCCTTTTTCAGCAGAGAACGGAATAATGTTACATTCCTCCGGAAGGGCTAAATCCTCACGGATGGTCTTAAGATTTGGCGCAATTTCGCTCTTTTTCAGCTTATCCAACTTGTTGGCAACCACCACAAAAGGACAGCCGCTTTCCAAAAACCAATTTGCCATCGTAATATCGTTATTCGTAGGTGCGTGGCGGGCATCTACAATCAGTACACCCAGGTCAATCCGTCCGGCGGCAAAATAGCTTTCCATCAATTTTGCCCAGCGGTCTTTTTCGCTTTGGGAGACCTTGGCAAAGCCATAGCCAGGCAGGTCAACGAGATAGCATTTTCTGTCCAATACGAAGTAATTGACGTGGACGGTTTTACCGGGTTTATCCCCAACACGCGCGAAATTTTTCCGCATCAGCAGGCGGTTAATTACCGAGGACTTTCCCACATTGGATTTACCGGCAAAGGCAATCTCCGGCAGGCGATCCTTAGGGAAACCGGCTGTATTGGCTGCGGAAATCAAAAATTCCACATTATGAAAATTCATAGCTTACCTCACTGACGAATGTCCGGTTTGTGGGATTTGTTCTTCATCTCACCGCTAAGCTCCGGGAGCACCGGGGCTGTCAGGGCAGCTTTGCGGTTAAGGGCTGTCTCCAGAACCGTTTCGATGGACTGAGCGGTAACAAAGTTCAGTGCAGAGCGCACCGTTTGGTCGATTTCTTCCAAATCTCGGGTATTGTCCTTGGGGATAATGACTGTACGGATTCCCTGACGGAGCGCCGCCATGGTCTTTTCCTTTAGTCCCCCAATGGGCAGAACTCTGCCGCGGATGGAGATCTCACCGGTCATTGCCACATCGGAGCGAACGGAAACGCCTGTCAGCGCAGAAACCATTGCGGTGCAGACAGCAATACCAGCGGAAGGACCGTCCTTGGGTACAGCGCCCTCGGGGAAATGGACGTGAATATCCTTGGTCTTATAGAAATCCGCAGGTACATTCAGTTTGGTAAAATTGGCACGAATGTAGCTCAGAGCCGCGTGGGCGGATTCTTTCATCACATCGCCTAAGTTGCCGGTAAGCTCTAATTTACCGCTTCCGTCCATCACATTGACCTCCACAGTCAGCGTTTCACCGCCCACACTGGTCCACGCAAGGCCGTTTACAAGGCCAATTTGATCCTTGGCAGGAATCCGGTCAGGCAGGAATTTGCGGACACCGAGAACGGACTCCACATTGCTGCCGTTTACCACATTGCGAACCCTATCTGCGGATGTGGTGATCTGCATAGCGGTTTTGCGGCAGATCTCCGTAACGCAGCGCTCTAAGTTGCGGACACCGGATTCCTTTGTGTAGCAGGTGATGATTTCCCGGATACCGTCGTCGGTGATCCGCAGATCCCGCCCGGTAAGTCCGTGCTTTTTCAGTTGTTTTGGAATCAGGTGGTTTTTGGCGATCATTACCTTTTCTTCGTCTGTGTAGGAAGAGAGCTGAATGACCTCCATACGGTCAAGGAGTGGTCTGGGAATGGTGTCCAGGGTATTTGCGGTTGTAATAAACATCACATCCTGCAAATCTACAGGAATTTCCAGGAAATGGTCCCGATAGGCTTTATTCTGCTCTCCGTCCAGTACCTCCAGGAGCGCCGCGCTGGGGTCGCCTCTGTGGTCGGCACCCATTTTATCAATCTCGTCCAGCAGAAGAACCGGGTTCATACTGCCTGCTTGAATCAGGCCGCTGATAATACGGCCGGGCATGGCGCCTACATAGGTTTTTCTGTGTCCACGGATATCTGCCTCATCACGGACACCGCCGAGGGAAATCCGTGCAAGTTTTCGGTTCAGGCTACGGGCGATGGAATAGGCAATGGAAGTTTTACCCACACCGGGAGGGCCTACTAAGCAAATAATCTGCGGCGGCATCTCCGGCGCAACCTGCCGGACGGCGATGGTTTCCAAGATGCGCTCTTTTACCTTTTGCAGACCGTAGTGCTCCTTCTCAAGGATTTTCTTAGCGGTATCCACCTGCACCCGTTCCTTGGTTTTCGTGTGCCATGGCAGCTCTAAGACGGTGTCCAGATAATTTCTCAGTACGGAAGCCTCCGCAGAACCGAAATGCTGTTTTTTAAGGCGGGAGAGATCCCGTAAAAGCTTCTCCTCAGAGTCTCTATTCAGATGCAGAGCGCGGATTTTTTGCTCATATTCCGCAAATTCCGCTTCTTCATCGCCGTCGCCAAGTTCCTCACGGATGACCTTCATCTGCTCACGCAGGTAATAGTCCCGTTGCTCCTGGTCAAGGTAAGCCCGGGTCTTGTCCTGAATTTCTGCTTCCAGCTGGAGCATCTGCATTTCCTGCTGCAGGAGCTTCAGCACCGTTTCCAGTCGGCGGACAGGGTTGAACTGACAAAGAAGCTTTGCTTTATCCGGATAATCCATGCCGGAATTTTGGGCAATGGTGTCTGCCACAAAGCCCGTATCCTCGGAAGCGATCATTTTCAGCTGCACCGTCTGAGCCGGGCGCTCGGTCAGCTCCATATAGGCAGCGTATGCGCCCTTTGCTTCCCGGCGGAGTGCACGGGTGCGGAGATTTTCCGTTGTCTGAACATCCTCTGCCCTTTCCACTACGGCAGACATATAGGGCTCAGCCTGAGTAATATCGGTGATCCGCGCCCGGCAAATGCCATTTACCAGCACACGGATATTATTGTCCTGCGATTTCAGGATTTGCTTGACATAAACAACCGTTCCCACAGGGTAAAGACCTGCAAAGCCGGGGTCATCGTCAACGATATTTTTCTGCGGCACCAGCAAAAGGAGCTGATTATGGCGCATTGCTTCTTCCAAAGCCAAAGCGGACTTTACGCGGCCAATGTCAAAATGGAGAGTCTGCTCCGGAAAGACAACCAGCCCACGCAGTGCCAGAACCGGTAAGTTACCGGTGGTAAATTCGTGCATAGCTACACCTCATTTCTATGGGGTTAGGGAAAAAGGGGGAGTTACCCTCCCCCTGCTTATCTTTTTACTTTGCGCCCGGTTTCTGCCGGGGGTTATTTGCGTCCCGAATAATCTCGGGTGCGCCGCCGTTTACACAATCGGCAGTAATGATAACCTTATGGATCGACAGATCCGAGGGGATTTCAAACATAATCCGGATCATCGTCTCTTCCATAACGGCCCGCAGACCTCTTGCTCCAATCTGCCGTTCAATGGCCTTTTGGGCAACGGCTTCCAGGGCATCGTCTGTGATTTCCAGCTCCACATTGTCCATTTCCAGGAGCTTGGAATACTGCTTCGTCAGCGCGTTTTTCGGCTCCGTGAGAATACGGATCAGGTCCTCTTTCTTCAGATCCTGCAGGCAGGTAATTACCGGCATACGACCCACAAGCTCCGGAATAATACCGAATTTCAGAAGGTCGTGGGGCTGTACCTTGGCAAGAATCTTGCCCAAATCTCTTTTTTTCTTGCTTTCTACCGGGGCATCAAAGCCAATGGCAGACTTGTCGGTACGGGCTTCGATGATCTTATCCAGCCCATCGAACGCGCCGCCGCAGATAAAGAGAATGTTGGCGGTATTGACGGGAATGGTCTCCTGCTGGGGGTGCTTGCGGCCGCCCTGAGGGGGTACGCCGGCAACCGTTCCCTCCAGGATTTTCAGCAATGCCTGCTGAACACCCTCGCCGGAAACATCCCGGGTGATGGAGGTATTTTCGCTCTTACGGGCGATTTTATCCATCTCGTCAATGTAGATGATGCCCCGCTCTGCCCGTTCCACATCGAAATCCGCCGCCTGCAGAAGACGGACAAGGATATTTTCCACATCGTCGCCTACGTAGCCGGCTTCCGTCAGCGTGGTTGCGTCAGCAATAGCAAAAGGCACATCCAAGAACTTCGCCAAGGTCTGGGCAAACAAGGTCTTGCCCGAGCCAGTGGGACCGATGAGCAAAATATTGCTCTTTTGCAGCTCCACATCGGAGTCGTGCGCCAGGAAAATACGCTTGTAATGGTTATACACCGCAACGGACAGGGCGATTTTTGCATCTTCCTGGCCGATGATGTAATTATCCATATAAGCCTTCATTTCCGCAGGGGTAGGTAGTCTCTCCGGTGCGTCTTCTAAGTCAATTTCCTCCCGGAGAAGCTGAGAACAGGCCTGCACGCAATCGCTGCAAATGAAAACATCAGGGCCAGCGATCAGTCGGGTACGGGCTTCGCCCTTACCGCAGAAGGAACAGCATACCTGCTTTTCCTCAGTTTTTGCCATAACTGCTACCGCCTTTCAAGAAATCAATGTCTTTCAATGACCCGGTCAATGATACCAAACTCCAGAGCTTCCTGGCTTGTCATAAAGTTATCACGCTCGCAGGCTTCGGTAATAACATCCAAAGATTTACCGGTATTGTCTGCAAGGATCTGGTTCAGCCGGGATTTGATGGTCTCCAAACGGCGCAGATGGATCGCCATATCGGTGATCTGACCCTGGGTGCCGGCGGAGGGCTGGTGGATCATAATTTCTGCATTGGGCAGCGCCATACGCTTGCCCTTTGTGCCGGCCGACAGCAAAAATGCGCCCATAGAGGCAGCCATACCCACGCAGATGGTGGCAACATCGCACTTAATGTACTGCATGGTATCGTAAATGGCCATACCGGCTGTTACGCTGCCGCCGGGGCTGTTAATGTAGAACTGAATGTCTTTATCGGGGTCCTGGGCTTCCAGGTACAGAAGCTGGGCAACGATCAAGCTGGCGGTGGTGTCGTTTACTTCCTCAGACAGGAAAATGATACGGTCGTTGAGCAGACGGGAGAAAATGTCGTAGCTGCGCTCACCACGGCTGGTCTGTTCTACTACATAAGGTACTAAGCTCATAGAAATGCTCCTTTCAACGCTATGGGTTTGAAACATTCTAACCGAATTGGGGAAAAGTTATTCCGAATTATTCAGCCTTGGGAGCAACTGCCTTGGCAGCATCAACGATAATCTTAACAGCCTTGCGGTTTTCCACATTGGCCTTCAGCTCCTCAGAAGGAACCATCTCCTTGACCTTGTCAAGCTCCAGCGAGTACTGCTCGGCCAGCTTCTTAAACTCTTCCTCCATATCCTCTTCGGAAACGGTGATGCCCTCTGCCTCGATGATCTTGGTCAGGGTAACGTTGATCTTAGCCTGCTTTTCTGCGGCAGGACGGAATGCGTTGCGCATAGTAGAAACGTCGCCGCCCATCATCTTGGCATAGGCTTCCATAGAGTAGCCGCTCATCTGCAGCTGGTAGGCAAAACGCTCCATCTGGTTGTCCAGCTCAGCCTCGATCAAACCTGCGGGCAGCTCAACAGTGGTATTCTCAGCAGCCTTCTCAACGCAAGCGTTCTCGAAAGCGGAGTCGATCTGCTTTTGGGCATTCTCCAGTGCCTTTGCACGGATGTCATTCTTCAGCTCCTCCAGAGTCTCGAACTCGGAAACGTCTTTTGCAAACTCATCATCCAGTGCGGGTAGGTTGGTTACGGTAACCTTGTTGCACTTTACATGGAACACAACAGCCTTGCCAGCCAGATCTTTGTGGTAATCCTCGGGGAAGGTAATGTCAATGTCCTTCTCGTCGCCAGCGGACATACCGACCACTTGCTCCTCAAAGCCGGGAACGAAGGAGCCGGAGCCCAGCTTCAGGTCGAAGTTATCGCCCTTGCCGCCGTCAAAGGGTACACCATTATCAAAACCCTCAAAGTCGATATTAGCGGTGTCGCCCATCTCGGCTGCGCGCTCAACAGTTTCGGTGGAAGCCACATTCTGTGCCATCCGGTCCAGCTCGGCCTGAACCTGCTCGTCAGAGACAGTGGCCTCAGCCTTTTCCACCTCAAGACCCTTGTAATCGCCCAGAGTAACCTCGGGGTATACATCGGTGGTGATGGTCAGGGTAACGATGCCCTCGTCGCTGATGTCCATATTGGTCAGAGAGGGACGGCCCACAGCCTTAATCTCCTGATCCACCACACAGGCCTTGTAAATCTCGGGGAAAATCTCTTCCAGACCGTCTTCATAGAAAACATATGCGCCGTAGATGGACTCGATCAGCTTGCGGGGAGCTTTGCCCTTACGCCAGCCGGGGAGCTGAATGTTTTTGCGGGCCTTCAGGTATGCCTTGTTGACACCGGTCTCCATCAGCTCTTTGTCGATCTCCACAACGATGGTGGTCAGATTGCCGTTTCTTTCAGTACTCTTAATGTTCATTTTTGTCCTCCAATATCAGGCCTTAACGGCCTTTCTATGTACTTTTTTACAACTTGACTATATTAGCAGAAATTCCTGCGGTTGTCCACTCTTTTTATAAAAATTTTATCAAATAACCTTAATTGGGGAGAAATTTATCCGATCCGCAGCTACAAGACGGAAATCTATGTCCTCCCAAAGCCCCTCAAGGGCAAGTCCGTGGCTTGCGCCGTGAAGATGGCCGTAGAAGCAACGGCGAACAGAGTATTTATGAAGCAAGTCCATAATCTCATCGCACCGGTAGCCCTTATAAAACGGTGGGTAATGGAGAAATACAATCTTCTCCCTCTCCCCTGCGGATTTTAAGGATGCCTCCAGTCGGCAAAGCTCCCGGCGAAAGACTTTTTCATCGTCCTTATCGCTGCGGGCTTCTTCATAGAACCAGCCCCGGGTGCCGCAGAGCGCAACATCCTCATATTCAAAATGGTTATTGTTCAGGATATGCATATCCGAAAAGGCGTACCTTTGGCAAAATTCTCCGAATTTCTTTGCGGTACACCACCAATAGTCGTGATTGCCCTTGAGAATAATCTTTCTGCCGGGAATTTCATTAATAAAGGCAAAATCCGCCTCTGCTGTCTCCAAAGACAGCGCCCAAGACAGATCGCCCAGTAATACGGTGGTATCTTCAGGTCGGATAACAGACAGCCCTTCTTTCAGCTTGTCCATATATCCCACCCAGGCACCGCCAAAAATATCCATTGGCTTCTCCGCCCCAAGGCATAAATGCAGATCGCCGATTGCGTATAAAGCCATAGTAACTCCTTAGATTAAATCAGATAGTTTGAATTCCGGTACGCCAAGGGCAGATGACACAGCGCCCCGGTGTACCACAGGGCTGTAGTCCGACAAAATAAGGGTTTGCCGGATCTCCCCGCCGGTGGCTCTGTAATCCTGAAGACCTCCGAAGGTCAGGGCACTGTAGGTGTCCAGCACGTAGCCGTTGGACCGTTGGATCCGATGAATAACGGAGGGCACACGCTGGGTACTTACCACAGATACGGCAAAGTCTTGGGAAAGCTCATATATATCCTCGTACTTATAGGCCTTCCCTTTTTCCGCACAGAGGGCAAATTCCTTTGCCGCAAAAAGTCCGGAGACGGCGAAGATCAGCCGTTCCAGCTGATGGGGCAATACCACATCCAATTCCGGCATATTGGTAGGCAGAACAGCACTTCCGCAGGAAAGCTCTCCGTGGGTAAAGAACTCCCAAAGGCTACTGTTTTCATTGGTAACACAGAGGATCTTTCCCACAGGCAGACCCATTTCCTTGCAATAGAAAGCTGCCATAGGGGTGAGGAAATCACCGGCATTTACCGCAATGTCCACTTCCCTGTCCTCGTTTGCCAGCAGAGCAACCATGACCGAAATACGAATGGCAATTTTTGCCCACTGGGTCGTTTTTGCGCAAGCAGGAACTTCCAGACAGAGCTTGCCGTACAGGGCATATTCAATTTTGTCAAAAGCGCGAATGCGATTGTTCCAAAGCTGTACGACTGTGATTTTTCTGTCGATATTCTGCAGACGAAACGGTGTACCGCCCAAACAGGCAAGTACTGTTTGCTCCGAAGGTGCATTGCGGAAGAAAAGGCCTAAAACAGCAGATATTACCGCCTCCTGAGACATACCGCGAAGGGTGTCTGTAGGAAGGCTTGGAATCTGAAAAGGTACGAACATACCGCCGTCTGCAGCAGTATTCGCCGTTAAGGTTTTTGCGGCAGTATAGGTCTCGCAGTTGCTTCTCGTGGTTACGTACAGCATTTACCAATCACTCCCAATGCATTATTCCAGAAGATGTTACGGATGATTGTATCATCCAGTCCCCGCTCCTGTAATCTGCGGGCAACAAGGGGATAATCGTCCACACCGGTAAAGCGGTCAGGCAATTCCTCACAGCCGTCCAGATCGCCTCCAAGGGCGATATGGGTTCCCTCCGGGTCGAGCTCCAAAAAGTGGAAAATATGGTCGCAAATCGTATCGAAATCGGCGTTCTCGCCAAGAAACGCAGTATAAAGATTGATGCCGGCAAGACCGCCGGTCTCACACAGCGCCCGGAACATATCGTCGGTTAGATTGCGGCTGTGGTTACAAACTGCCCGGGAATTGGAATGGGAAGCAATTACAGGCTTATCCGTAATTGCCATAATATCCCAAAAGCCCTCATCACTGATATGGCTCACATCCACAATCATTCCCTGCGCCTGGGCTTCCTTTACATACTGCCTTCCCAAATCCGTAAGACCGCCGCTGGTTACATTGGAGCCGGTGAGCACATTTTTCTCATTCCAGCCCAAGGTAGTCATTCGGAAACCGGCCAATGCCAAATCGCCCAACAGCTCCGGGTCAAAACCGAAGCCTGCCGGTCCTTCAATGGTTAAAATGCCGGACATAAGTCCTTTTTTGTAGTTTTCTTCCACATCACGGGCGGAGTAAGCCATTGCAATTTTATCCGGGTGGTTGTTCATTTCCCGTTGGAACTGCACGATCTGCCGTTCAAAGCTCTGCACAGCGGAAACAGGGGCTTTATCCTCCCACAGATCTGTGGTAAAGCAGGCAAAGCACTGGGCGTAGCCCGGCAGCTTCATAGCCCTATTTAAGCTGATATGGCAGTCATTCTCCAAAAGCGAACCAAAGCTGTCCATATTTCTTCCAAGCAAACGGCTCAGGGTATCACAATGCAGATCAAATACAGGAAAACTCATTCAAACGCACCTTCCAAATGGTTAATTACAGGATCTTTCGTTTCGATACCCTGGGGGGCATAGACCTCGATCACATCAAACCGGGGTTGCAAACAGGTGGGGTTTTGGACAAGATACATTTCCGCTGTGGAACGGATACGGGCTTGCTTTCTTAAATCCACAAATTCCCGAGCTAAGGCAAAACATAAGTCCTTGCGGGTCTTGACCTCTACAAAAATCAGGTATTTCCGATTGGCGGCAATCAGGTCGATTTCGCCAAAGCGGCAGCGGTAGCCTGCCGCCAAAAGCTTATATTTCTTTTTCCGCAAATACTCGGCGGCCTGAGTCTCGCCCCAAGCGCCGGTTAAATTATTTTGTCCCATAGAGCTTTTTCAAAAAAGTCATTCTGTGTATAGGGCTGGGCCCGTATGCGGCAATGGCTTCGTAATGCCGTTTTGTGCCGTAGCCCTTATGTATCTCAAAATCATATTGGGGATAAACCTTTGCCATTTCCTCCATATAGTCATCCCGGGTTACCTTTGCCAAAATGGAGGCGGCGGCAATGCTGGCGCTGAGGCTGTCGCCCTTTACTACTGTCTGCACGGGAAGTCCAAAGTCCTTTGCCCGGTTGCCGTCAATCAGCGCTATCTCCGGACGGATGGAGAGGTTTCCCATCGCCCGTTCCATTGCCAAATAAGAGGCCTGGAGGATATTGATTTGGTCTATTTCCTCGTGGGTGGCAAAGGCGATGCCGTAAGCAAGCGCCTGTTCCTTGATAACGGGAAACAGCGCACGGCGGCGCTTGTCTGTCAGCTTTTTGCTGTCGTCCAGTCCGGGAATTTCCAATCCGGGCGGCAAAATCACAGCCGCGGCGCAGACAGGTCCTGCCAGCGGTCCTCTGCCGGCCTCGTCCACACCGCAGACAAGCCTGATGCCTTGTGCAAAGTGGCTTTTTTCGATCAGCCACATATCTTTCTTTTCCATTTTAAGCCTCCGGCAGTTCAAAGGTAAGTCTGCCCAGCTTTCCGGCACGGTAATCGTCCAATAAAACCCGTGCCATCCGCTCCGTATTGATTTCCCCCCGCGCCATTAAAAAACCACGTTTTTTGCCAGTGATCTGAAGCAGCTCGTAGCTTGTTGCGCCTTCGGGAATTTCAATGCCGTAACGATCTTTCAGGGTTTGGGGATAGTGGGCTACAAGCCGTGCCATCAGGTGGCAAGCCAGCTCCTCAATGTCCATAATATCCTCTTTTACCGCACCGGTGTAAGCCAGCATCATCCCCACCTCCGGGTCTTCAAACTTAGGCCACAAAATGCCGGGGGTGTCCAGTAGCAGTAAGCCGCTATCCACCGTTACCCACTGCTTACCACGGGTAACGCCGGGGCGGTTTTCCGCCTTTGCGCCTTTTCTGCCGGAGATTTGGTTAATGAGGGTGGATTTTCCCACGTTCGGGATGCCCACAATCATAACCCGCAAGGGCTTATTCATACCACGGGCGGCATTGCGCTCGATTTTTTCTTTCAGCACGGAACGAACCGCAGGCTGAAAATCGGAAATACCCCGCCGGGTCTTACAGTCTGTTGCTACGGTCGCCATACCCCGACTGCGGAAATATGCCATCCATTTTTTGGTTGCTTCCGGGTCAGCCAAGTCCATTCGGTTAAGGATAATGATACGGGGTTTTGCACCGCAGATGACATCAATGTCCGGATTGCGGCTGGACATGGGAATCCGCGCATCCACGATTTCGCAAATGGCATCGACCTGCTTAAGATCTGCTTCAATTTGCCGGCGGGTTTTTGTCATATGGCCGGGGTACCACTGAATATACATCTTATCCTGTTCCATCAGTCGATTACCCCTATTCTGTCAAAGTTCCGTTCCTCACTCTCGTCTTCACCGGGAAAAATCAGGAAGATTGCTTTTCCGAGTACTTCCCGCAAGTCAACCTGTCCGATCTCGGGGGAACGGCTGTCTTTGGAGTCGTTGCGGTTATCGCCCATTACAAAAATATGGTTTTCCTCCACCACCAAAGGAAAATCAACGCCTTCATAAAGGTTTGTAGGCGTACGGACGTAGTCCTCTTGCAACGGTACACCGTCAACATACACAACGCCGGTTACAAAGTCGATATTCACTGTCTGCCCTTCCGTAGCGATCACCCGCTTGACAATCGGTTCGCCGTTTCGGAAGCTATCCTTAGAAGCAACAATAATATCTCCCCGCTCATAGTCATCATAAAAGATACTTCCTAAGAGAAGAAGATAGTCGCCATCTTCCAATGTATCCATCATCGACGGACCGGACACGACCACCACCCGGAAACACAGCAGAAACAGCAATAGTACAACCGCAAGCAGATAAACAAAGTCGTGCAGATATGTCAAAATAGACTTTCTGAGGCTATTCTTCTTTTTAGGCTCGGTTGCCGTAAGTGCATCCAGGTTATCTTGAATGGCAGGAGTTTCCTTCTCTGTAGGAATTTGCTCTTCGGACACAAAAATTTCCTGTTCCTCTTGATCCATAACTTTCTCCCCTTTCTTTTGGAATCAATCGCATTTTATCCATTATACACGATTTTTACAAATAAAAAAAGAGGGTTGCCCCTCTTTTTTTACACTTTTTTAAGTTAGACCTGCTCCTTGACCTTAGCAGCCTTACCGAAGCGATCACGCAGGTAGTACAGCTTGGCGCGGCGAACCTTGCCCTTGCGAACAGTCTCGATGCTGGCGATCCGGGGAGAATGCACAGGGAAAACCTTCTCACAGCCTACGCCGTAGCTTACGCGGCGAACAGTGATGGTCTCACCGATGCCACCGTGCTTGCGGGCGATGATAGTGCCTTCGAAAACCTGGATACGCTCACGGGAGCCTTCCTTAATGCGTACGTGTACACGAACGGTGTCGCCAACCCGCATTTCGGGTAAGGTTTCCTTCATGTACTGGTTAGACAGAGTCTTTACCAAATCCATATCTTTGTCCTCCTTAATTATTAGGCGTTCGTGCCAGTGGTTTTCCCGGCGATATGGTTGCCGGCACTGCAGAGGACTCACCTTGTTTTCAGACCGAGATATAATACCATACCTTTTTAGAAAATGCAAGAGGAATTTCTAAATTTTTCTTGATTTTTGGAGCTTATTTCCGTTGACAACGGTATTTTTCTAAAGTAAAATATCATTTTGAGGTGAATTTTATGAAAAATAATACTTTATGGTTGGTACAAACTGCACTGATGATCGCCCTATTGGTAGTTTCGCAGGCTGTAACAAAGGCTGGCGGACAGTTTGTTACCGGAAGCTGCGTAAATGCGGTTTTGGCAGTTACTGTGCTTACCTGTGGAATGGCAAGCGGACTGACGGTTGCCCTTATCTCCCCTTTTATGGCTTTTGTGCTGGGAATTGGCCCGCAACTGATTTATATTGTGCCGGCAATCGCAGTCGGTAATGCGGTATTTGTGGTTCTTCTGCATTTGCTTTATAAAGAGAAGATTATAAGCCGTGTCATTGCGCTGCTCGTATCTGCAACAGCGAAATTCACTGCGCTGTATCTGCTGGTTTCAGTACTTCTGTGCAATGTGCTGCCCTTAAAGCCGCCCCAGATCGCCACCTTCCAGGCAATGTTCTCCTGGCCCCAGCTGGTAACCGCCCTCATTGGCGGCGCAGCGGCGATGGTGATCGTGCCGGCAATCAAAAAAGGAATTAGAAAATAATCGAAAAGCCACGGGGAAACCCGTGGCTTTTTAATTGTTAATCTCTAATCTTTATCATTTTTGCCCAAGAAATGAACTTAGAACGCATAGGGGAAGCATTCCAGAAAGGAGCAGCAAATTGGACGACCCAACAGGCCTTATTGGATTTGAACAGCACGACGAAAAAATTATGTTTGGTCGTTTTATCTAATGAATAAGCCTCATATTCAAAGCAATAAAGCCCATCAATAACCTTAGGTGTAGCATCTATGCCGGATGCATTGAGAATGTGATTTCCATATTCTTCCAAGGACATATCCTGTAAGTAAGGGTATACCGTAAATGCTTCGCGGGTAAGAAATACAGCGTATGTACCATCGAAAAAGCCTATATTGCCATTGGAATCTTCTCTTTGAAAAAGATCAGGCAATTTAAGCTCCATTCCATCAACATAGAATGATTTGTAAGTCGGTTCCGCAAAGGTGATGGTTCCGCCTTGGGTAGGATCATCTGCATCTGTTTGATGTCCTTTGCACCCAGCAAAGGCAGAGCTGGCAATTGCAGCCACTAACAATAAGGCAACGATTCTCGTTTTCATAAGAAATCTCCCTTCTGAAAATGCAGGTACAGTTCTTCCCACAATATTATTATACATCGTATGACATATTCCGTCAAGTAACTGTAGACACCTGTATTTACACCGGTAGCAGCAATATGCCACCGGCATATTGCATTTCATATCTTCGAATCTCTCCTTTCGAAAAAGAAAAAAGCAGCTGGAGCAAAAGCTCCAACTGCTTTTTTGGTCCGAGTGTCGAGATTCGAACTCGAAGCAGGGCTTGCCCTGCTTGAGGCAGATGCCCCCACTCGCTCTCCGCTTACGCGGAAACCGCTCGGGGATGGCAACCAAGAGGCCTCGAGTTCTCACGATGCTGCAAAAGAAAAAAGCAGCTGGAGCAAAAGCTCCAACTGCTTTTTTGGTCCGAGTGTCGAGATTCGAACTCGAGGCCTCTTGAACCCCATTCAAGCGCGATACCAAACTTCGCCACACCCGGATTTTGCTTGTCATTTCCTGACAGCCACAGTATAGTATCACACCTTGTCAGAAAATGCAAGCATTATTTTTACTTTTTTTGAAATTTATTCGCCAACATCGGATTTGATGACCTTGCCGATATTCCAGAGGGTTACCACCTTTTGCTCGGCATCTTTCTTTTCTGCTTCGTTTTCGTATTCCACATAGACGGTGTGGGCGCTGCAGTCGGTACATTCCACCTGCACGTTCCAGCCGCCCTCGTGAACCACCATTCCGGCGCCACGGCAAATTGGACACTCTTCCAAAATGTAATTAGGATTAACTTCCACCATAAAAAACTCCTTACCTGAAGATTCCTTCATTCTCATCATATACATCTAAGCGTAAACAGGTGCAATCGTCCGGGGAAAGCCCGGGCAAATATTTTTCCACCGCAGTTACAAGCTGCATCGGGTTCAGCGTAGGATTTTGACAGCAGATCACAGCATCCAGTAGTATATGACGATCGCCGTCGGAATGAACGGCAATTTTTCGGATCATCTGGGAAATATTTTGATCCACCACACCGTTCTTGGATTTTTTCGACACAATAAGTTCCTCTTGTGAAAACAGCCTTTCGATCTGTTCCTGTGCGCCCTCCGGGATGCCATTATCATAAATCAGGGCGATTTGGGCTTTCATCAGGGACAGCTCCTTGAGCTTTCTGCCGCCCTCGTAAGCCTCCAGCACCCGGACACCGGGAATCAGCTTTTCATTCAGCATTTGGGGCAGCTTAAAGATGTCCACATTCTCTGTATCCAATGTGAAATCCAGCAGCTCACAGCGGCTTTCCACGCCCACAGACAGGGGCAGAGCGATAGATACCGAAGGTCTTGGATTGTAGCCCTGGGTATGGGTAAGGGGCAAACCTGCTCGCTTGAAGGCTCTCTGGAACAGCCGCATCAGGTCAAGATGGGAAATCCAAACCGCATCACCGGTCTTTTCAAATACAATTCTAAGCATCGCATTCCACCTCCCGAAGTAGTTTAGATGCACCGCAGCCGGCGCAGCCGGCACGGCAATCGGGGGTGATTTCCCCGGCATATGCCCGTTTCCGTTCCCGAAGCAGGAATTTTTTGGTAACGCCCACATCTATAATGTCCCAAGGCAGGCACTCATCTTCCCCGTAGCCGCGGACGGTATAGAAATTGGGGTCAACACCGCAGCTTTGGAAGGCATTCAGCCAGGCATCCAAGTTAAAGTACTCATCCCAACCGTCCAGCATAGCGCCGTTTTGTGCGGCTTTTTCCAGTACGGGCGCAAGGCGGCGGTCGCCGCGGGCGGTAACCGCTTCCAAGCGGCTGATATCGGGGGTATGGTAATTATATTCGATGGACTTGGAATAGAAATAGCTTTTCAGCAGCTTACAGCGGCGCAGGTATTCCTCGGGAGAAATCTGCTGTTCCCACTGGAACGGAGTGTGGGGCTTGGGTACAAAATATGCCGTTGCCACGTGGACACGGAGTCCCCTTTTCTTTTGGGTGGCATTCTCCTTCCAGCAGAAAATGACCTTATGGACAAGCTCAGCAATGCCCTTTACATCCTCGTCGGTCTCCGTGGGCAGACCCAGCATAAAATAGAGCTTTACGCTGCTCCAGCCGCCCCGGAAGGCATTGGCGCAGGAGGAAAGGATTTCTTCCTCTGTTAAGTTCTTATTGATAACATCCCGAAGGCGCTGGGTGCCGGCTTCGGGGGCAAAGGTCAAACTGCTTTTGCGTAGGGTTTGCAGACGGGCTGTCAGCTCCTTGGAGAAATTGTCTGCCCGGAGCGAGGGCACAGAAAGGTTGACCTTCCCGGCTTCGCAGTACGGGATCAGCTTGTCCGTAAGCTCCGGTAGCTGGCGGTAGTCCGAGGTTGATAGGCTGGAAATGGTGATTTCGTTATGGCCGGAGTCCTCTAAAAGCTCCTTTGCATGGCGGAACAGCGTCTCGGCGCTCTTTTTCCGCACAGGACGGCAGGAAAAGCCTGCCTGGCAGAATCGGCAGCCCCGGATACAGCCCCGGAAAATTTCCAAATTTGCCCGGTCGTGGACAATTTCGGTGGATGCGACGATGGTTTTTGTAGGATAGTAGGCCTTATCCAAATCCTCTACGATTCGCTTGGTGATTTTCGTGGGTGCGCCCTCCTTTGCCACCATTTCCCGAAGGGTACCGTCCTCATTATAGACGGGGGTGTAGAAGGACGGAATGTAAACACCGGGGATTTTGACAGCTTCCCAAAGGAAGGCTTCCTTCGTCCAGTTTTCAGTCTTTGCACGGTCGTAGAGAGATACAATTTCTACCGTAATCTCCTCACCCTCACCGATGGAAAACAGGTCTACAAAGTCCGCCAGCGGCTCAGGATTAAAAGCGCAGACGCCACCGGCAAAGACCAGGTTATGAAGCCCCTTACGGTCGCAGCTGCGCAGCGGTACGCCTGCAAGGGAGAGCATATTTAAGATATTGGTATAGCACATTTCATAGCCGATGGTAAAGGCGATCATATCAAAGTCTTTGACAGGGTCGCCGCTTTCCAGCGCCCACAGGGGCAGGTCGTTCTCCCGCATTACGCTGACCATATCGCCCCAGGGGTGAAACACCCGCTCGCACCATACGCCGTCCATTTCGTTCATCACGCCGTAGAGGATCCGCATACCGATATTGGACATACCAATCTCATAAGTATCGGGAAAGCAAAAGGCAATACGGACACGGGTGGTGTCCTTGTCCTTGCGAATTTCATTATATTCACCGCCGGTATAGCGGGCAGGTTTTTGAACAGTTGGCAGAAGCCTTCTTAGCTTGTCGGTCATAGCTGCACCTCTTAAAAAATTCTTTATCTATTGTAACGGCTTTCTGCATCTTTTGCAAGAAATTTCTGCAGGAATATAAAAAGGAAGATTAACAGCCAAATTATACCGATTTTGACATACAATCCTAAGATTACAAGCCCTATAGCAAGGATAATGGCAATCCCTGTTTCAATTCCGCCGGGATTGCGGCATATTTTTTGCAGGACAGCCCGCAGTGCCCGCCCGCCGTCCAGCGGGTAGATTGGCAGCAGGTTAAACATTCCCTGGAGGAAGCCGCAAAAGGCCGTACAAGGTATAAATTTAGCAAAAAAGGTCAGGCTAAGGCCGAAAATCGGGCCTGCCAAAGCGCAAAGGAGAGCTTCCCTGCCCCTCAGCTCGCCGGTTGTCATTTTTACGCCTGTGGGTGCAATTTCCAGGGCATAGACCGGCACACGGCACAGCCGCAGAGCGATATAGTGCCCCAATTCGTGGACAGCAACGGCCACGATCCAAGCCAGCACCCAACGTAGGGGCAGCAGGAGCATTGCTGCCGGGAGAACGATGTACATAGCAGGCTTTACGGACACATTACCCCGCACCGGCGATAATCTCCTTGCAAAAGGCAGTAACCGCTTCCCCGAATGCTTCTCCCTGAGAAAGATTTTCAATCATTTCCCGAAGAGCTGCTTCTGTAACCGCCGGGTCGCCCGGAAGCAGCCAGTTTACGCTGCCGTTATAAACTGTGATTGCTAAAAACAGCGCCACAGCCAGAGCCGCAGGAAGCGCCCAGGCAGGCATCGGTTTCCGGGTCGGATAGTTCCGCTTCCCGACTGTCGGATATATAATTTTGTAAGCCATTTTATCCCCTCCGGGATAAGCATATGCGCCATCTACCCCATTCAGCCTGCAAAATAAGCGAGGGAATGAAAATATCCCCTCGCTTATAGTATAACTGAACAATCAACGGTGTCCGATGTGGATTTCGTTGTAGGTTATAATGTTGATTGCCTTTTCACCGCTTCCAACGGTGTACTTCGTGTCGGTGAGTTTTGTTACATTTTCAAAGGAAATGTCGATTAAGTCGCTGACCATATCCTCTTCCCCGTCAAATACCTTTTCTTTGGTCTTATTAAGAGTAAATTCGCAATCAGCAGGAAGGGTGATATATACGGGTTTCTCCCGCATTTCCAGTTCCATAGAGTTAAATTGCTTTACATCAATATAGCTGACGCCCTTTGTGCAGGAAAGCTTAACCACATTGGCCTTCTCTACAGTAAAACGGGTTTCGTTAAAGACAGAGCCAACGGAGCCCATTGTGCCAACCTCGTGGGCGTTAATAATTACCTTGGCGTAAGAGGAATTCATACCCAGGGAGTATATTTTCCCCAAGGCATTGAGTTCGTACACCCGCAGGTCCGCAGAGCCCTCATCATTATTGTAGCCGGCAATTTGGACAGTAGAGGCGCTGGAAATGTTTGCCTGAACTGCGCCGGTATTGGTTGTAACCGTAAGCTCCCTCAGGGTATTTTTATAATCATCCAAATCAATGCTGACATTGGCGCAGTCACTGTTAATGCCAAAGTAGTAATTATCATTTTCCGGGAGTGTGATCGTAAGATCCTTCTGCATACCGTCAAAGCTGCTTTCCCCGCTTTTACCGAATTCCACGAACAAGGTCCCAACATCGCCAGTGGCATTGGTGCTGTACCAATAGTGCACCTTGTGGACATCATCCGTTACGCCCACAGTTGTTTCCTCGATCAATAACGAGGGTTTGTCGTGGGTCTTGATGGTAACATTACCGGCAAACCAACGCAAATGAATGTTTTTAAGAGCAGAAGCGTCTGCAATCTCCGCATTGCCGGATTTGTACTTCTCTGCAGATGCATAGGAGAAATCATATGTATTGGAGAACAGGAAGCAACCGCTGACAGAAACAGACAAAGCGAAAATGAGAATAAAAGCAAGTAACTTTTTCATATACAGGTCTCCTTTCTGAATTACATTTTGATTTTACCACATTCTGCCATGTGCGTCAACCGGTGGGCGTGCAGTTTATGATGCGGTAATGCAAAATCCGGGCTTCACAAAAGTGAAACCCGGATGGCAACCAAGAGGCCTCGGGTTCTTACATACTGCAAAATAAAAATATAGCAGTGGCAGATGCCACTGCTATATTTTTGGTCGGAGTGTCGGGATTCGAACCCGAGGCCTCTTGGACCCGAACCAAGCGCGATACCAAACTTCGCCACACCCCGTCGGCTTTGCCATTATAATGAAATTATTGGCTATTGTCAAGCGGTAGCAGCACTTTATTTAATGATAGATTGCTTCAGTTACCGGCGGTAAAGACGCCATCGGCGTGAATGCCGCAAGCGGTATCAAAGATGGCACCTATGGCAGCGGTTATTTTGAGCCTCTGAATAATGTGAAGGGTGATGTAGCAAGAATCTGCCTGTATATGTATGTGCGCGACGGTAGCTCATACAGCAAATGCTCCAGTATCACCAATGTATTCCAAAGTGTGGATGTTCTGCTCCAATGGTGCGAGGATGACCCGGTAGATACTTGGGAGCTGGGCCGTAACGAAGTAGTAGAAGCCTATCAGGGCAATCGGAATGTGTTTATTGATTACCCCGAATATGCTTGGCTGCTTTTCGGTGAGGACATCCCAAAAATATGACAACACCCTCCGGCGAGGCAAAAGGCGGCAATAACGGTGGTTCTACCACCCCCACAAATCCCACCAGCCCTGCCGATCCTTTTGCGAGAGAATCCAACAGCTTCCCACCAAAAAAGAAAAACTGATGGCCTATGAAATGATTTGCAAATACGCATTAGACGGAAAATTGCCGGAAATGGAGACGCAAAAA
>SVKZ01000015.1 GCA_015068165.1 Oscillospiraceae bacterium | reverse complement strand
AAAGCGCAGCTTGCTGCTGATCTTGGCTTCCGTAGCCCTTTGGTATATCGGCTATAATGCAGTTACCTCTAAGTACTCTTTGTATGCCAGCCGTGTGCTGGATATGGACTACAACACCACCCTTCTTCTTGCGCAGGGTGCTGCAATCATCGCCTACATACCTGCAGGTTTGGTTGCTTCTAAGCTGGGTAGAAAGAAGACCATTTTGGGCGGCGTTGTTATGCTGACAACAGCGTTCGCCATAGCATCCTTGCTCCGCGTTGGCAGTTCTGTACTTCTGATGAATGCACTGTTTATTCTGGCAGGTGTTGGCTGGGCAACCATCAACGTTAACTCCTTCCCTATGGTCGTTGAGATGTGCTCCGGTTCTGACATCGGTAAGTACACGGGTTATTACTATACCGCATCCATGGCGGCACAGATCGTAACACCCGTGTTCTCCGGCGCGCTTATGGATATGACCGGAAGAATGACGATTTTGTTCCCGTATGCGGCTGTTTTTGCAGGGCTTGCCTTTATAACCATGTTCTTTGTACGCCACGGCGATAGCCGTCCCGAAAGTAAGAAGGGTCTGGAAGCTTTGGACGTGGATGATTGATATGCTTACTGCGCTTCTGATTATCTTTGGTATTTATTTGCTTTTGCTCCACGGCAGAGTGAAATGCCCCAAGCTAAAGAACTTAAGAGGCTGGTCCTATGCCCACCGGGGTCTTCACAATGAAAGCAACCCGGAAAATAGTATGGCAGCATTCCGCCGTGCTGTGGAGGCAGGCTACGGCATAGAACTGGATATACACCTGATGGCTGACGGTAATCTTGCTGTGATCCACGACTCTTCCTTGCAACGGACGGTTGGGCTGGATAAGCATATTGAAGAGATGACCGCTGCAGATCTGCCCCATTGTAAGCTGGCAGGAACGCAGGAATGTATTCCTCTGTTTACCGATGTGCTGAAGATGGTGGAGCGTCGCGTACCGCTGATTGTGGAAATTAAAGCTGAAGGCGGAAATCACAATGCGGTTTCTGAGGCTGTTTGTGCAGTTTTGAAGGAATATCAAGGCGTTTATTGTGTGGAGTCCTTTGACCCAAGAGTGGTGTCTTATGTGCGCAAGCACTATCCGGGATTTGTTCGCGGACAGCTGGCACATAATTCGCTGCGGGAAAAATCTTCCGTACCGATTTTTCTGCGGTTTCTGCTGACTTACAATTTGATGAATTTTTTGACACTGCCGGATTTCATCGCCTATCGTTACTGCGACAGAAAAAACCTCAGTAATTTTCTTTGCCGCAAGTTCTGGGGCATCCAGGGCGTCAGCTGGACACTTACGGACGAAAAACAATGGAAAACAGCTGTAGACGAGGGCTGGATTCCCATTTTTGAAAACTTTACCCCCTAATAACATACCGGTGTCGCAGCTGCGACACCGGTATTTCTGAAAACAACCGCCAGTTGAGGGAATATTCTACCGATGGTTGTGGGAAAACAACCGATAATCCCTTCCTAAAATAGTTTTTTGCGGGTATATTCTTGCCATAACAAGAAAGGAGTTACCTCTATGGAAAATACAATCGGAAAAAGAATTGCTGCGCTGCGGCGGGAGAAAGGGCTGAAACAGGAGGATCTGGCGAAATCGCTGGATGTAAGCAGCCAAGCGGTCAGTAAATGGGAAAACGACCAATCCTGCCCGGATATCAGTTTGCTTCCAAAGCTTGCTAAATTGTTGGGTGTTTCGGTAGATGTATTGCTGTCCGGTGAGGAAGAAAAAACGGAGACGGTGCTTGTGCCGGAAGCAGAACGCAAGGATATCAGGGATATGATGTTCCGGGTCGTGATTGATTCTGCTGACGGTGATAAGGTGCGGATTAGTGTGCCTGTGGCGCTTATTCAGGTTGCTGCGGATACGGGAATGAATATGTTTGAAATGTCCGGCAACAGCGCTATGAAAAATATCGACTGGGCGCAGGTTCTCAGCCTTGTTCAAAAAGGTGTAATGGGCGATCTTTTAATGATCGAGGATAGAAGCGGCGATACGGTTCGTATTTTTGTGGAGTGAGCTATGCGTATTAAAGTGAAAGAAAACTCCCGCTGGTCTTTTCGCCTTGCAATTCCTACGTGGCTGTTTTTGAACCGATTTACCGCGTTTATCATCAGCAGGGGAGATAATGATATTACATATAAACAAGCGTGGACACTGTTTCGAGCGATTAAGACATTCCGCCGGAGAAACGGAAAATGGAAGCTTGTAGAGGTTCATTCCGCTAATGGGGATGAAGTGGAGATAACCATATAAAAATACTCCCGGGTTTACACCCGGGGGTATTGTAGTTTAGAAGCCAAGTAATGCGAAAAAATCTTTGAAGATATTTTCAAAGAATTCTCCGATGGAAGCAAAGAAATTTGCGATAGCGCCAAAGAAACCAACCTCTTGAGTAGCGGGTGTCAGAACCTTGCCGCAGACAGTACAGACTTGGTCTTCCGTGCCTGTGGCGGGGGCGCCGGGGGTATGGGTCGTCAGCATTTCAATAGCCTCCACTTTTGTTTCGCCGCAAGTTGTACAGGTGTAGGTCATTTCACCAGTTTCCTTACAGGTGGGCTCCTTGGTGGTAAGACCGCTGTTCCAGTTATGGGTTGCCAGCTTTTCCACCTCTTCCGTGCGTTTTCCGGAGCAGACGGTACAGGTGAAGGTTTTAATGCCGGGCTCTTTGCAGGTAGGCGCTTTTGTGATTGCGCCGTTATTCCAATCGTGTGTGTTCAGCTTGGGGATCGTTTCTAACTTTGTGCAGTTGCACAGCAAGCAGGTGAAAGCTCGTACGCCAACTTCTCCGCAGGTCGGAACTCTCGTTACAGTACCGGCATCCCAGCTATGCTCACAGTAGTTATATGTGATTTTTGCGGAAAGCAGGGGATTGTTGCCGTTTTTAATTGCAATTTGCTTCCAGTCCTCTTCGGAACCGGTATAGCGCACTTCTTCAAGACTGGTGCAGCCGCGGAATACCTCATATCCAATGCTTGTAATCGTATCGGGGAAGGTGATGGTTGTCAGGCCTGTGCAGTTACTAAATACCTGCCAATCAAGGGTGGTGATACTGTCGGGAATCGTGATTTGCGTTAAATTTACGCATCCATAGAATGCGCGGTCTCCAATGCTTTTTACAGACTCAGGAATGGCATAGGGATCGGCAAGCGCCATAGGAGCCCGAAGAAGTGTAGCTCCGTCTTTGCTGAAGAGTACGCCAAAAGCATCACTGCTGTAGACCGGATTTGCCTTATCCACCCAAATGCCGGTAAGTTTTGTGCAGGTATTGAAGACAGAAGTATCAATGCTGGTAACACTTTTGGGGATGGTAATGCTTTCTAAGCTGATGCAGTTTTCAAAAGCATACATCTGGATGTCAACAACAGTGGCAGGCAGGACGATGCCGGTAATATTAATACAGCCATCAAAGGCATAGCGCCCAATGCTTACCACAGAGTAACCGCCTACAGCAGCGGGAATAACAATCTCTCCGCTTGCTGCCGGGTCGCAGCGGTTAATTGTAGCTGTACCTTTTTCTACGGAATATGTAAAGTAACCGTCGGTAGGAGTTTTTTGCGCTTTTGGCAAAAATATAACAAGCGCAATCACTACAGCGACAATCAAAAAAGCACCGATTGCGATTTTTAATTTATTCATTTATCCAGCCTCCGAATATGATCTAAAGGTTTATATACAGAATGATTATACAATATCACAGCAGTAAATGCAAGTGTAGATAAGATTGCCATTTTGCGGATAAAGATTCCCCCGTTTACCTTGGTCGAAATCCGTCGCACGAAAGTTGGTGAATTTTGTTGTATTATGAAAAAACTTGTGGTATTTTAGTGTGGAGATATAGGAAAAGGAGGTGTCCGGCGTGAAATTACAGATTATTGATAGCTCTGAGTCATTTTGTAAAGCGGTTATGCAGTTGCTGCCGGATACCTTTGAGGTGGATTTCTCCACAGACGGACAAGGCGCGGCAACGCGGATTTGCAGTTTTCAGCCGGATATTTTGGTGTTGGCAGCTTCACTGCCGGGAGATGACGGCTTTCATATTCTGCATCTGGTACAAAGCACCGGTGTTCGCCCTATGGTGCTGATGATTTTGCCTATGATCAACGACTACGCCAAGATACAAGCGGCGGAGCTGAAGATCGATCACGCAATGTGTATGCCCTGTGATGTCCGTGCTGTTGCGACGTGTATCTTCAGCTTTGAGGAAAGTCTTACGCAAAATAAAAACTCGGTTCAGGCTTCTGTGCGTAACTTTTTAATGGACTTAAATTTCCGTCCTAACTTGTGCGGTTATAGGTATTTAATGGATATATTCCCTTTGCTGTTGCAAAATCCCGGGCAGTTGATGTCAAAGGAACTGTACCCTACGGTAGGAAAGCTGTATAACGGAAGCTGGCAGCAGATTGAACGCGGTATTCGTTTGTCTATCAAAGATGCGTGGAAAAACAGGGAAGGGGAAGGCTGGGCATTATACTTTCCCCACCAAAAGGAAAAGCCTTCCAATTCTGCATTTCTTGCCCGTGGTATTGCATATCTACAGGCGCTTTTTAACGAAGACGGGAAGGCATAGACAAATACTGTACGGTATGCTATAATATCCGGGAAATATGAGGAAAGTGGGAAGTAAAAATGGGTTTTCCCTTGCTACCTAAATGGATAATACCGGCGCTGACTGAACTGACACCGGAACAGCTTAAAGAACGGGGTATTCAGCTAATTATGCTGGATTTTGATAATACAATCGTACCCTATACTACCAATGTCCCCACCCCAGCAATGGAAGCTGTTTTGCAAAACCTGCAAGCTTCCGGCATCCGGGTCTGCGTCGTTTCCAACAGTAAGCGAGACCGTGTGCGGGCTTTCTGCAGGGAGCGGGGAATCGACTGCATTACCCACGCAAAGAAACCATTTGGAAAAGGCATTCGCGCCTGTATGGAAAAATACGGTCTGGCTCCCGGCGGGTGCGCTTTGGCGGGGGATCAGATTTTTACAGATACACTGGGCGCAAATCTTGCGGGCGTTACCTCTATTTTGGTTACACCTATCCATAACCACAATATCTGGCTGAAGCTGCGGCATGTGGCGGAAAAGCCGTTTATATATCTTGCGAAAGGGAGACTAAATAAATGAAGAACATTGAAAAATATCTGACTTTACTGGACGGTGAGGTGGATGGTCTGCTGCTGACCTCCCGTTACAGCCGTCTTTATGGCGCAGAATACGACATTGCCGAGGGCGTTGCCATCGTTACCAAGAAAGGCTGTCGCTATTTTACGGACAGCCGCTATATCGAAGCTGCGGAAAACGGTCTCAAAGGGTTTGAAGTTCTGCCTGTGGATCGGGAAAATCCTTACTATCAGCGGCTAAATACCGCCATTTCCGAGTTCGGTGTTACCAAGCTGGGTTATGAGGAGGATTACCTGACGGTTGCCGAGTTTAAGTACTACGAAAAGAGTCTGGAAGCAGAGCTTGTTCCTATGAATAAGGCCATCCACAAGTTCCGCCAGGTGAAGGAAGAATGGGAGCTTACACTAATGCGCAAAGCCCAGGAAATTACCGACAAGGCATTTTCTGAGGTGCTGGGTCGCATCCGTGTGGGTATGACTGAGAAGGAATTGCAGGCAGAGCTGATTTACTGCCTGTATAAAAACGGCGCAGACAATACTTCCTTTGATCCCATCGTTGTCTCCGGCCCCAATACCAGCCTGCCTCACGGCGTTGCCGGCGACCGGGTCATTCAGAAAGGCGACTTTATTACAATGGACTTTGGCGCACTGTACTGCGGTTACTGCGCGGATATGACCCGTACTGTGGCGGTTGGATACGCCACCGAAGAAATGGAAAAGGTGTATAATACTGTTCTGGAGGCGCAGAAGGCCGGTATCGCAGCCACACGCGCAGGTGTTCTTGGTAAAGAGATCGACGGCGCAGCCCGAAAGGTGATTGCGGATGCAGGCTATGGCAAGTATTTCGGCCACGGCTACGGCCATTGCCTGGGTATGGAGGTTCACGAAGCTCCCGGCTGCAATCCCTCCGGTGAAACGGTAATGGAAGTGAATATGGTCGCATCTGCCGAGCCGGGCATTTATCTGCCGGGTAAATTCGGTGTCCGTATCGAAGATGTGCTGATTTTTAAGGACGGCGGCTACGAGGATATTACAAATAGTCCGAAAAACTTAATTATCGTGTAAAAATTTGCATTTTCCTCTTGCAAAATTGCGCTTTGCCTGTTATACTATGTTGGTCGAGTTATGTACACATTTAGTGCCTATTAAGGGCGCGTTTTAGGAGGATAAAATTATGATTTCTGCAGGCGATATTCGTAACGGCGTTACCTTTGAGATGGACGGCAAGGTTGTCCAGGTCATCGAGTTCCAGCACGTTAAGCCCGGTAAGGGCGCAGCTTTCGTTCGCGTCAAGATGAGAAACGTCATCACCGGCGGCGTAACCGAAACTTCTCTGAACCCTTCCGCAAAGTTCCCCACCGCTTTCATTGAGAGAAGAAAGATGGAGTATTCCTACAATGACGGCGACCTGTACTACTTTATGAACCCCGAGACCTACGAGCTGGAGCCCATCGACAAGTCCAACCTGGACGACGGCTTCCGTTTCGTTAAGGAAAACGACGTTTGCACCATTATGAGCTACAAGGGCAACGTTTTCGGTGTGGAAGTTCCCACCTTCGTAGACCTGGTTGTTACCGCTACCGAGCCCGGCTTTGCAGGCAACACCGCTACCAATACCCTCAAGCCCGCTACTCTGGAGACCGGCGCTGAGGTGAAAGTGCCCCTGTTCATCAACGAGGGCGAAAAGATCCAGATCGACACCCGTACCGGTGAATATCTGGGCCGTGCAAAATAAGGAGAACTACTATGACCATTTCTGAGAAGGCTGCATATCTCAAGGGCCTGATGGATGGCCTGAAGCTGGATACCGAGAAGGCAGAAGGACAGATGATCGCTGCTATTGTGGAGCTGTTGGGCGATGTTACGACCACACTTTCCAATGTGCAGGAGACCACCATTGCTATCTCTGACGAGCTGGACGAGATCGAAGAGGATCTGGATGCTATCGAGGATTACATTCTCTCTGAGGACGAGGATGATTTTGACTTTGATGAGGAAGATGACTACGATTTCGACGACGATGACGATGACTACGAGGAAGGCTTTGACTTTGGCGACGAAGAAAGCACCATTTACGAGGTGGAGTGCGCCTGCGGCTATATCGTAGATTTTGACGAAGAGACTTTGGAAAAGGGTAGCATTGAATGCCCCAACTGCGGCGAGCTTCTTGAGTTCGTGGTAGAGGACGACGAATAAATAATTGAAACGCCGCAGGCAACCGCCTGCGGCGTTTTACTATGGAAAAAACAGCTTTACGGTCAAGGCGGCGGTAATAAAGCCTACAAGGTCGGCAATTAAGGCGGCGAGAACCGTATAGCGGGTCTTGTGGATGCCTACGGCACCAAAATAGACGCTGATGGTGTAAAAGGTTGTTTCCGTAGAGCCCAGCATCACGGCGACTGTGCGGCCAATCTGAGAATCTACGCCATACTGCGCCATCAGGTCTGCTCCTACAGCCAGGGCGGCACTGCCGCTGATCGGACGAACCAACACCAAAAGGGCAGTTTCAGACGGAATCCCGAAGAAAGCGAAAACAGGAGAGAATAGTCTGCCAAGGAGTGTCAACGCCCCGGAGGACCGGAGCATAGTTACAGCGGTAAGTAAGATCACAAGGGTTGGGATCAGGGTGCGTAGAAGCTGCAAGCCCTGATCGGCACCGGTTAGCAAAAGATCGTAAGTATTTTCTTTTTTTTGAAGGGCCCACAGGGAGGAAATCAGCAAAATCAGCGGTACAATGTAATCCCTCATTTGCGCCATACCTTTCCGAGTAACCAGGCCGAAATCAAGCCCAGTCCGGCGGAGCAAAGACTGGTTGCCCAAACGGCAGGCAGAATGTCGAAGGGTGTATTACAGCCAAGAGAGGCACGCAATGCGGCGACAGTAGAGGGAATGAGCTGAATAGAGGCGGTGTTGAGAACGATGAGACGGCACAGTTCATCTGTGGCAACGCCGCCTTTTCCTTTTGCTAAATGCTCCGCCGCCTGTATTCCCATCGGCGTTGCGGCGTTTCCTAAACCCAGGAAGTTGGCACAGATATTGGCACTCAGGCTGCCGGATAACGCAGTATTCTTTCGGGCAGTGGGGAAAAGGCGATACAGCAGGGGAGAGAGCAGACGGGAGAGAATATGGGTAATTCCCGCCTTGTCCATTAAAAACCCCACGCCTGACCAAAGGCAGATGGGACCTGCAATCGACATTGCCAGCGTAATCCCGCTTTGCGCTCCTTGCATTACCGCGATACCCAAAGCCCCGCCACTGCCAGTAAGGATTGCGGCAAAAATAGAAACGGCTAAACAGCCGGTGAAAATATAGCTCATTATCATAGGCGATCCCCCCGCTATATTCTACTGGCTGACCAACGGGATAAGTACATAAAATGTTTATCAAAATATGAAAAAACATTTGACAAAATAATAGATAATTGCTATCATAATATGGGTTAAACGTTACGGGGAAAGGAAAAGAGAAAATGCAAAATAGTGGAATTGTCCGTAAAGTAGACGAACTGGGAAGAGTTGTGCTCCCTATTGAAATTCGCAGAATTATGGGAATCGGAGAACGGGATGCCTTAGTAATCAGCATCAATGAAAATGAGATTGTTATGCGTAAGCACGAGCCAATCTGCCTTTTTTGCGGAAGCAATCGAAATTTGAAGGAATTTCGGGGTAAAACGGTTTGCGCGGAGTGCACCCGGGAAATGAATAAGTAAGATTAACAGCCTTTGGCATTGCGCCAAAGGCTGTATTTTATAGCTTTAAGGAAATATCATAAACTTCATTTTTTGGGAGGGAGAGCTCAGATGCAGTCTGCTTAATGGCATCCTTTTTGGAAAGACCGCTATCAATCAGCTCCTGTAACCGCTTGGCAATTACATCTTCTGTGATGGTTTCCGGTGCTTTTTCCGGCGCACCGGCGACCACAAGGACAAATTCGCCTTTTGGGGGTTGCCCAGTGTATTTTGTAATCGCTTCGGAAAGTGTCGTGCGAATAACTTCTTCGTGAAGCTTTGTCAACTCCCGGCAAAGACTGATAGGACGGTCGCCGCCAAAGGTTTCCGCCATACTCTCTAAGGTTGCCAGAAGCTTATGAGGGGCTTCGTAGAAAACCATTGTCCGTTTTTCTTCCTTGAGAGACTCCAAATGCTCCCGGCGGCTTTTCTTTGCGGTGGAGAGAAAACCTTCAAAGCAGAATCTGCCGGTGCTTTGCCCGGAAATGCTAAGTGCGGTAATGACTGCACAAGGTCCGGGAATGGCGCAGACCGTAATCCCGGCTTCCGCGCATTGCTTTACCAGGTCTTCGCCCGGGTCGGAGATGGCGGGAGAGCCGGCATCTGATACCAGCGCACAGGTTTCACCTGCTAAGATCCGCTCTACGATCATATTGCCCTTTTGCGCCTTGTTATGCTCAAAGTAGCTGACAAGGCTTTTTTTGATGCCTAAATGATTTAGTAGCTTAATGCTCACTCGGGTATCCTCAGCGGCAATGAAATCTGCCATTTCCAGGGTTTCTCGGCAACGGATGGAAATGTCCCCCAAATTGCCGATGGGGGTGGGAACAAGGTATAACATTCCTGCCATAATTTGCCTCCTAAATGTGATAAAGCTTACGGTAATAGTCGGTAGGCGTACCCTCCGAATCGAAAAGACTTTCTTCTTCCCAAATAAGCCCCGGCTTGCCACCTTTGCGGCATTGCAGAAGGATCAGGGATACTGGCCCGTCCTGTCTGTGCCGCAGGAGAAGTAAGCGCTTCGGTTCTAATTTGTACTTTGCGCCACAGGCGCAGAGCTCTGCCAGCCGTTCAGGCCGATGTACGATAAAAAAGTCGCCGCCGTACTGTAATGCCCAAGCCGCCGCGGAAAAAAGTTCCGGAAGAGAACAACAGTCCTCCCGACGGGCGACGGGTGTTTTTTGGCTTTGTGGCCCTGCGGAAAAATAGGGGGGATTGGAAATACAGCAAGAAAAACTTCCGGGAGAGAAAATTTTCGGAATGTTCCGCAAGTCGCCGCATACACTATTAAGACTGTGGGAGATATGATTTGCCTGTGCATTATGTAGTGCCATCTTATGGGCATTTTCAGACAGCTCGATACCTTGCACTGTGCAACGACTATCCAAGGAACATAACAAAAGCCCCAAAGTGCCACAGCCGGAGCCTAAGTCCAACACCCGGGCGTTTTTAGGTAGCTTTATAAAATGCGCCAGGGCGATAGAGTCGGTGCTTAAAGGAAAACTGTCCGGGCAAAGCTCTATGGTGAAACCGTTGTGCAGATGTTCCATAAAACCTCCATAGCCTGAGCAATATAACCCGAACCTCTAAGCAAAGAGGCCACTCCAGCGCGGCGTTATCGCTTTTTGGAGGGCACAAAGCCCACCTGCAAAGCTCTGCCTTGCTCTGGAGCGGCCTCATAGCTTAGAAATCTACGACCCAAGGGGGAAGGATGATTTGGTCAGGCAAGAATTTATGAAGCAGATGGGCTGACGCCCATCAATGAATAAAATGAAGACTGAGGGAATCAGACACCGCCTTGGGCGGGTTTGGGTTGTATTGCTCAGGCTAAAGAGAAAAATCAGCCTGTGCACCGTAACCGGCAGCACAGGCTGAATGCAAAGTCGGAGAATCAGCCTTCCTCGATTGCTTCTACGGGGCAGTTATCTGCACAAGTACCGCAGTCGACACAGATGTCAGCGTTGATTACGTACTGGCCGTCGCCCTCGGAAATTGCCTCAACGGGGCAGTTGTCTGCGCAAGAACCGCAGCTAACGCAAGCGTCAGTGATTTTGTAAGCCATAGTATTCCCTCCAATTTATATGTGTTGTAGTGCGTTTTCACTAAACGCAAGTCTATTCTAACACGGATTTTTGAAATTGCAACCGCTTTTTTACAGTTGGGTATATTTTTTCGCCCCGTAGGGAAAAATTTCCTGGAAAAGGGGGCGAAATGATGTGCAGTATGGAAAATCAGCCCGGAAAATCCTGCGGATTGCTGCTGAAAAAGCGCGAGGATTGGGACATAGCTATGTAGGGAATGTCCATCTGCTTTTGGCACTGACTCAGGCGGAGGGGATTTCGGGTCAGCTTTTGCGGGGGGCAGGTGTTGAGGAAGAACTGGTTTGGTGTATGGCGGCGGTGTTGTATGGTCAAGGAACACCGGGACTTCCTCTTCCTCAGGGATTTTCTGTGCAAGCCAGGCGGGTATTGCGCAATGCTTCCCGGGAGGCAAGATATTTAGGCTGCCGTCAGGTGGAGCAGGTTCACATTTTGTTGGCGCTTCTTCGGGAAGATGACTCTCCGACGAAGGATCTGCTTACACTCAGCGGGGTGGACACGCAGTTTCTCTTTACCAAAACGGTGGATTTTGTCCATTTGGAAGACGCAAGGTGTACGAAAAGGAAAAAGGAGGCGGTTACAACGAAATTATTGGAGCAATTTAGTGAGGACCTCATTAGCAAGGTGGCAAATATAGACCCTGTGATCGGCAGAGAACGGGAATTGGATATGGTGGTTGGTATTCTTAGCCGGAAAAACAAGAACAATCCCGCACTCATTGGCGAACCGGGCGTAGGCAAAACGGCGATTGCGGAAGGCTTAGCACAGCGGATGGCGGCGGGAAATGTGCCACCGCAACTGAAGAATAAAAAGCTTGTAAGCCTCAATATGGCCAATTTAGTGGCAGGCACAAAATATCGGGGCGAATTTGAAGAACGCCTGCGGGATTTGCTTGCGGAGATACGCCGTAGCGGAGATGTGATTCTTTTCGTAGATGAAATGCACACGATTGTAGGCGCAGGTGCGGCAGAAGGCGCGATTGACGCAGCCAATATCTTAAAACCTGCTTTGGGGCGTGGTGAGCTTCAGATGTTGGGAGCGACGACCCGTGAGGAGTATCGGAAATTTATCGAAAAAGACCCGGCTCTGGAGCGCCGTTTTCGGCCGGTAACGGTGGATGAGCCTACCCCGGAGGCGACAATGGCCATCCTGCGCGCATTAAAGCCAGGGTTGGAAGAACACCATAAAATAACCGTTACAGAGGAGGCGCTATCAGAGGCAATACACTTGTCTCAGAGGTACTTGCCGGATCTGTATCTGCCGGATAAAGCGATTGATCTTTTGGATGAGGGGGCAGCCTATGCCCGTATGGAGGAAATGCGGACAGGCAGAAACGCCGCACGCCGCCAGGAACTGGAACAGGAGCTTTATGAAGCAGTACGGGATAGCCGCTATGAAAAGGCGGCCCAACTGCGGGATAGAATGCAGCGTCTTGCGGCAAAGCCTGCGGAGAACCATCGCATCCGCGCTGTTACGGCAGGAGATATTGCCTGGGCAGTTTCGGCCAGGACAGGCATCCCGGTAGGGAGACTAACGGCAGATGAAAGGGAGCGGCTTTTGCACTTGGAGGATATTCTTGGATGCAGAGTTATAGGGCAGGGGCGAGCAGTGGCACAGGTGGCAGAAACGGTTCGCAGGGGACTTTCCGGTTTACGGGACAGCAACCGTCCTGTTGCCAGTATGCTGTTTTCCGGCCCTACCGGTGTTGGCAAGACAGAAATGTGCCGGGCATTGGCAAAAGAATTATACGGGAGCCGGGAGGCGTTTATTCGGCTGGATATGACAGAATATATGGAAAAGCAATCGGTGGCACGACTGATCGGCGCGCCTCCCGGTTATGTGGGATACGGAGAGGGCGGAAAGCTGACAGAGGCAGTGCGGCGCAGACCCTATTGCCTGGTTTTGTTAGATGAATTGGAGAAAGCCCATCCTGATGTAATCGGCATATTGCTCCAAATTATGGAAGAAGGAGAATTGACAGATTCCACAGGGCGTAAAGTCAGCTTTAAGAACGCCATCGTTGTAATGACCACCAATGTAGGCGGCGAACAGAAAAGCGATGGACTGGGTTTTCAGCCTACGGGAAAAACGGCACAGACAAAGACGGCGCTTCAGCGCAATTTTACCCCGGAGTTTTTGGGCCGTATTGATAAGATTGTCTGCTTTGAGCCGCTTGATATTTTGGCAATGGAGAAAATCGCAGATAAATGTTTGCAGCAACTACAAGGGCGTGCCGCTGAAAATGGTTTACAGCTTCTTTTGCCGGAAGGGTTGGCAAAGGCCCTTTGCATTGGCGTAAAGGGCAGTGGAGGAGCGAGACAAATTCGCCATTTGGTGCAGGAAAAAGTGGAGGGCCCGTTGGCGGCCTATTTACTTCGTTGCGGCAAAAAACCTGTCAAAATTTTGGGGAAATTGACAGAGGGGGTCTTGTCTTTTAAGGGTTAATTACAAAAAAGGAGAAATACCGCATATTTTTGATAGAACAACCGTTCGAAAATAACAAAAATCCGGTATTTTCTCCACTTTTTTTGAAAAAATGAAAGAAAATGATTGATTTTTTGAAAATCATCCGTTATACTGTCGTTAAAGGGAGCAAAAGGGTAGTTAAGTGGAGCAAAATGGAGTAGGAGGTGGCCAAAATGATCGGAAAATATCCGGCGAAGCTGGACGATAAGAACCGTTTGTTCGTTCCTGCAAAGCTTCGTGCTGAGATGGGCGAAGATTTCTTCGTAACCCTTGGCGTTAACTGCGGTCGCAGTTGCCTGACTGTTTACACCTCCAAGGATTGGGAAACCTTGGTGCAGAATTATAATGCGCTGCCGATTTCCCAACGATCTGCGGCTACCAGCCTTATTTTTATCAATGCTACAGAATGTAATCCGGACAAGCAGTTCCGGTTTACGCTGACCCAAAACCTTTTGGACTATGCCGGTATTAGCAGAGATGTAGTTATTGTGGGTAGAGCAGGTCAGGCAGAAATCTGGGACGCAGAAGCCTTCAACAATTTCGAGAAAGAAAATCTTACGCCCGAGAAGCTGCTTGCTTCTTTGGAGGCAATTGGACTATGAGTGATTTTTATCATATTTCCGTTCTTTTGCAGGAATGCATCGACGGCCTTGCCATTAAGCCCGATGGCATTTATGTAGACGGCACACTGGGTGGAGCAGGTCATTCCTCGCAAATCGTCGGCCACTTGGATGCGGGCTTGCTTGTAGGAATCGACCGGGATCCTGTGGCACTGAAAGCGGCAGGGGAGCGCTTAGCGCCCTATGGACAACGGGTGCGGCTTGTCCATTCCAATTTCTGCGAAATGGCAGAGGTACTGCAAAATCTGAATATCTCCGGTGTGGACGGAATTTTGTTGGATTTGGGCGTTTCTTCTCCACAGCTGGATGACGGCTCCCGGGGCTTTTCCTATATGGCTGACGCACCGCTGGATATGCGTATGAACGGAGAGGACAGTCTGTCGGCTTATGAGGTAGTCAACACTTGGTCTCAGGAAGAACTGAAAAGAATCCTCTACGATTACGGCGAAGAGCGTTACGCACCGCAGATAGCAGCTGCAATCTGCCGCAGAAGAGAAAACGCACCTATTGAGACTACTTTGGAGCTGGTGGATGTGATCCGCGGCGCAATGCCGCCTGCGGCTCTGCGGGAGAAACAGCATCCTGCGAAACGAAGCTTCCAGGCCATCCGCATCGCGGTCAATGATGAGCTTGGTTCTGTGGAGCGTGCGATGGAAGTGGCAATTCCGTTACTAAAACCAGGTGGACGGTTGGCGGTGATTACCTTCCATTCTTTGGAAGATCGAATCGTGAAAAACGCAATGGTGGAGGCCTCAAAAGGCTGTACCTGCCCCCCTAATTTCCCGGTTTGTGTATGCGGAAAGAAACCGAAAGTAAAACTCATTACCAAAAAACCGATTACAGCTTCTGATGAGGAATTGGCGGTAAACCCCAGATCCCGCAGTGCGAAGCTGAGAATCTGTGAAAAGCTTTGATTGGAAGGAAGGAGACGAATCACGTGGCAAGTCAGATTGATATTAGATATATAGATTTCAGTACGGACGGTAATGCTGCCCGTAAGTTCGCACCTGCGCCGAAAAAAAGTGTGCACCTTCCTGAAGGAAAGCGCAGAGCCCGTCGCGTACTGACTGTTGACCCGCTGGCAATGATCGGTGTTGTGGTTGCAGTATGTATGTTGGTGCTTATGGGCGCCGGTATGGTTCGTCTCCAGACAGCAAAGGAGCGCAATGCGCAAATGGCCCAATATGTGGATTCTCTTTCCCAGCAGAATACTGTACTGCGGGGAGAGTTCAATGAAGTATGTGATTTGGATGAGATCCGTCAGCTGGCGCTGGCTCTGGGTATGATACCCAAGTTGGAAGCCCCTCAGACAGGTATTAGTATGTATATCCCGGAGGAGACAGTGGAGACACCCTCTCTGTGGGAACAAATCGGAACATTTTTAGCAGGACTTTTTGCATAAAGACTGCCCCGACCAATAGGATAAAGTAGCACGAATGGGCAGCAAGGTTACCTTTGCTGCCCTTCAAAATCGAAAGGTCGGGGTTTTATGAAGAAAAATAGGGATAAAAGGTCCTTTAGCCGTGTTCGTGCAGATAGCGGACAGCATCGCAGAGTGTTACTGATTGCGGTAATTTTAGGTGTTTTGGCATTTGTGCCGACCATTGTGCAGCTGTGCAACCTGATGATCGTAAATTACGATTATTATTCTAATCTTGCCTTGCGAAATCAGACCCGTACTACTCAGGTAATGGCAGACAGGGGATGGATTCTGGACAGGAATATGCACGTCCTTGCCACATCGGTAACGGTAGAGAATGTATATCTCGACCCCCACGAGATAAAGCAATCCAAGGCGGATTTGACAGCCATCGGGGAGGCCTTGGGGGAAATTCTCGAAAAAGACCCTGCCTGGATTGTGGAACAGGGGAAGGACACAACCAAGCGGTATAAACAGATTGCCTCTCAAATCAGCGAAGAAACCGCGGTGCAAATTCGGCTGTATATTAACGAGAATAATATTTCAGGCATCCATTTGGAGCCCAGCTCTCAGCGCTATTATCCCTACGGAACGCTGGCGGCGCAGGTGGTGGGTTTCACTAATCTGTCCGGTCAAGGCTCGGAAGGAATAGAAGCGGCCTATAATAGCTTTTTGGAAGGCAGCGGCGGAAAAGTAATTACGACAAAGGGCAATAACGAAATGGATATGCCTTTTTCCTATGAAAAATATGTCTCCTCTCAAAAGGGCTATAATGTGATTCTCACCATAGATACCACCGTTCAGGCAATTTTGGAAAAACAGATGGAGGATGCCATTGCCCGATACGATGTGCAAAATGGTGCATTTGGGATAGTAATGGATGTAAATACCGGAGAAATACTGGCAATGGCAACCCTTGGCAATTACGATCCCAACAACTATTTGGAAATTAAGGACGAAAAGACAAAAGCATCTTTGGAAATACTGCGCGCGACTTACGAAAACAGTCCCATCGGCAGCGCTGCCTATGAGAACGGGAAAAAAGCATATAGCCAGGCGCTAACCGATGCCCAGCTGAAGCAGTGGAGAAACCGCTGTATTTCCGACGGCTATGAGCCAGGTTCTACCTTTAAGGTGCTGACCCTTGCGGCGGCGTTGGATTGCGGCGCGGTGAGCTTGGAAACAGGATTTCATTGCGGCGGTGCGGAACAAATTCCCGGCAGAGCCCAACTGCTGCATTGCTGGCGCTCTACCGGACACGGCTCCCAAAAAACACCTCAGGCACTGCAAAATTCCTGTAATTTAGCTTTTGCCCATATCGGTCTTAAATTAGGCGGTGAGCGGTTTTATGAATATATTAAAAATTTCGGTGTTCTGGAAAAAACCGGAATTGACTTAAACGGTGAAAGTAAAGGCGTATTTTTCGACGAGAATATTATTACCAACACGGAAAAATGGGGAACGGCATCGCTGACCTCTGCAGCCTTTGGGCAGACGTTTAAGCTTACGCCGTTGCAGCTTGTCCGGGCAATCTCCGCCGTTGTAAACGGCGGAGAGCTGATGGAGCCTTATATTGTTTCTGAGGTACAGGATGACGATGGCAACACCGTGCTAAAGCAAGAGCCAACGGTGATTCGCAGGGTGATCAAAGAGGAAACATCTGTTATTATGCGCCAGCTTTTGCAGTCGGTTGTTACAGAGGGAACGGCGAAAAATGCCCAGGTGGCAGGCTTTGCCATTGGCGGGAAAACCGGCACAAGTGAGAAAATTGATGTGTTCGATGAAAACGGACAGCGGGTGCAGGATAAAATTGTTTCCTTTGTAGGGGTTGCGCCTATGGACGATCCGCAGTATATTGTACTTGTGGCGTTGGACACTCCCTCCCGCAGCACAGGAATTTACATTTCCGGCGGTGTAATGGCAGCACCCACGGTTGGTGCTGTGATGGCGGATATTTTGCCTTATTTGGGCGTACATCATAACTATACCGAGGAAGATATGGCGGGAAAGACCGTAGTTGTGGAAGATTACACCGGTCTTACCAAAAAAGAGGCAGAAAAAAGATTAAAAGAACAGGGGATTACCGCGCTGTTTCAGGGTGCAGAGGAAACGGTAACCGGGCAAATACCGTCTGCCGGGCAAAGCGTACCGGGAAATAGCCAGATCATCCTATATTTCGGCGAAAAACAGGAAATCACCTATACGGAGGTTCCGGATTTTTTTGGTATGAACCGGAGTCAGGCGCGGGAAGCCGCGGGAAAAGCCGGACTGTATATTTTAGTAACCGGCAATATGAGTTTAGAGCCCAATGTGATCGTAACGGCGCAATCATCGCCCAAAGGCACAAAAGTGCAGACCGGCACAACGATAACACTAACCTTTGCCGATACAAAGGCAAGAGATTGATCTTACAAAGGAGAGATAGAATATGAAGCTTTCTGAATTGCTGCAAGGTATTCGCGTATCTGCGTCTAATGTGGATATGGACACAGAAATTAAAAATGTATGCTATGATTCCCGGAAAGTGGAAGCCGGCGACCTGTTTGTGGCAGTGGTAGGTTTTGCCACAGACGGAAACCGTTATATACCTATGGCACTCCAAAAAGGTGCGGTAGCGGTGGTTACTGCCGTGCGGCCTACAGAGGATGTTCCTTATGTTTTGGTGGAATCGGACCGTCTTGCGCTGGCGCTCATTGGCAAGAATTTCTATAGAGATCCTGCGGCAGAAATGAAGATCATTGGCGTTACCGGCACCAATGGAAAAACATCGACCACCTTGCTTCTCAAGCACGTGCTGGAAAAAACCGTCGGTGCAAAAGTGGGTCTTATGGGCACAATGGAGAATATGATCGGGGATGTACGGATGGAAGCTTCCCGTACCACTCCGGAAAGTTTTGATCTTTACGGCTTACTGCGTGCTATGCGGGACGCAGACTGTACCCATGTGGTGATGGAGGTTTCTTCCCATGCGGTTGCACTGGATCGGGTGGCAGGTCTCCATTTTGCAGCAGGTGCATTTACAAATCTTACAGAAGATCACTTGGATTTCCACAAGACGATGGAAGCCTATTGCGATGCGAAAGCGGAGCTTTTCGCCCGCTGTGATACAGCGGTGGGAAATGTGGATGATCTCTGGTTTGACCGGATGTTCCAAAAGGCGGTTTGCCCGGTTTTGACCACCTCCGTAAAAAAGGAAGCTGGGCTGTATGCGAAAGATATCTCTCTGCCTGCCAATGGTGTATCTTTCACAGCCGTATGCGGCAAGCAGACAGCAAAGGTGCAAGTATCTATTCCCGGCTTGTTTACAGTCTATAATGTGCTGTCTGTATTGGGATTAGCCGTCAATTTGGGAATTGGGCTTGCAGATGCCGCGAACGCTCTGAAAACAGCGAAGAGCGTTAAGGGCAGAGTGGAGGTCGTCCCCACGCCCGGCAAGGACTTTACCGTTCTTATCGATTACGCCCATACACCGGACGGATTGGAAAACGTGCTGACATTACTGCGTTCTATTTGCAAAGGCAGACTTATCGCAGTTTTTGGCTGCGGCGGAGACAGAGACCCTGTGAAGCGCCCCATTATGGGTAAAATCGGTACGGATATGGCAGATATCGCCATTATTACCTCCGACAATCCCCGAACGGAAGAGCCTATGGCAATTATCCGCCAAATCGTGGCAGGTGTGGAAAAAAATAATTACGAGATTGTAGAAAATCGCCCTCAGGCCATTAGACTGGCTATGGACATTGCCAAAAAAGATGATATAATTGTGTTGGCAGGAAAAGGCCACGAAACATACCAGGAGATTTGCGGTGTAAAGCACCATTTGGACGAAAGAGAGATCGTTACGACCTGGTTGGAGGAAACGAGGAGTTAATATGGGCAGGATCACATTACAGCAGGCGGCACAGTGGTGCGGCGGCAGGATCAACCCGAAATATAAGGATGTAACCTTTTTGGGTGCCAATAACGATACCCGAAAACTGCAGGCAGGTCAGCTGTTTGTGGCGCTGAAGGGTGTGCGGGACGGCCACGATTTTATTCCGGCGGCACTTGAAAAAGGTGCGGCAGCAGTTCTTTGCACCCATGCAGATGGCGATTATCCTGCTATCGTTGTGGAGGATACCCGGATTGCGTTGGGGGATATTGCCCGCAATGAACGGCAACGCCTGGGGATGAAAGTGGTTGCCGTTACCGGCTCGGTAGGCAAAAGCACTACAAAGGAAATGATCGCAACGGTGCTGGACGGCACATATAAAGTTGCCAAAACCCCGGTAAATCACAATAACGACATCGGCATGCCGATGGCCATTTTGGCCATGCCTGAAGATACACAGGTGGCAGTACTGGAGATGGGGATGAACCATTTCCGGGAAATTGCCTATCTTGCCGGTATTGGAAAGCCGGATATTGCTGTGATTATCAATATCGGAACAATGCATATTGAACATTTAGGCTCGCAAAAGGGTATTTTGCAGGCAAAAATGGAAATTTGTGAGGGAATGAGTGAAAGCGGACTTCTTGTTCTCAACGGCGATGATAATTACCTTTGGAATCAGGAGATTGTTACGAACATTCCCAGCATATATTTTGGTATAAACAACGCAAATGCTTCCGTTTTCGGAAACGGTGTCGAAGAGGAAGACGGTTTGCTGCGGTTTCATACCCAAACAGCAGAGAAAGCATTTTCTGTGAAGCTTCCTCTTAACGGTATGCATTATGTATCTGATGCCCTTGCGGCAATTACGGTTGCGCTAAAAATGGGAGTACAACCTGAAGCTATTCAGGAGCGACTTGCTGCTTTTGAAAATATGGAGGGTAGACAGAGCATTTTTGAAGCAAAGGGCTTTACCATTATCAACGACAGCTATAATGCCGGCCCTGAGTCTATGGCTGCTGCGCTGAATGTGTTAGGAAATAAACCTGGCAGACGAATTGCAGTCCTTGGCGATATGTTGGAGCTTGGGATCAATGCCCAGGCGGAGCACTATAAGGTTGGTAGAATTGCGGCGGAAAAAGCAGACTTACTGTTTGCTTTTGGTCCCACAAGCGATCGGATGCTCAATGGCGCCCTTACCGGCGGTATGGCTGGCAGCGCCAGAGCCTTTACTGACCGTGAGCGTTTGGTGCAAATACTAAAATTAACTGCCCGTCCCGGGGATGTGTTGCTTTTCAAGGGGTCCCGAGGTATGCGGATGGAGCTGATCCTGGAAGCATTCTTGCAGGATTAAAGAAATAACGGAGGATATTACAATGGTACGCGTTTTAATTACGGCCCTAATTGGCTTTGTAGTCTCAGGCGTTTTAGGATTCTTACTCCTGCCTCTTTTGCGGGCGCTGAAAACAGGCCAATCTGTTCACGATATTGGCCCTACCTGGCATAATGCAAAAGTTGGTACACCGCTGATGGGCGGCCTGATGTTTATCGGTTCTACTGTGCTGTGTCTGCTTATCAATCTGCCTAAGACAGGGGAGTATACCGCGTTTTACGCCCTGGCGCTGAGCCTTTGTTTTGGCCTTGTGGGTTTCCTGGATGATTTTTGCAAGGTAAAGTTTAAGCGGGATCTGGGCTTGACAGCATTTCAAAAAGCAGCACTGCAGATGGCAGTATCAGCAGTTTACCTCTATGCACTGTATAAAGCCGGCGTTATGACAAGCAACCTGTATATTCCCTTTGTGAATATCACTTTGTACATCCATCCGATTGTTTATATTTTCTTTGCAATGTTTGTAATGGTTGGCTGCGTGAATGCGGTAAACTTAACGGATGGTGTGGATGGTCTGTGCGGCAGTGTAACCATTCCCGTGATGGCTTTTTTCGCTGTTGTTGCTGTTGCTATGGAACGTTGGGATGTTGCTATTTTGCCTGCGGCTCTGGTAGGCGGCTTACTTGCATATCTTATTTACAACTGGCATCCTGCTAAGGTGTTTATGGGCGATACCGGATCGCTCTTCTTGGGCGGCGTAGTCTGCGCGTTGGCATTTGCCTTGGATATGCCTTTGGTGCTGATTCTGGTCGGCTTTGTTTATATTGTGGAAACACTGTCCGACATTATTCAGGTGGTTTATTTTAAGGCGACCCATGGTAAGCGAATTTTCAAGATGGCACCCATTCATCACCATTTTGAAATGTGCGGCTGGAAGGAAGTCAAGATTGTATTGGTATTTTCCGGGGTATCTGCCATTATGTGCGTAGTTGCCTGGTTTAGTATTTCCGGTCTGATCGGATAAGGAGGGTTTATGGCTGCGGAGCGTATTCTGCAAGCCAAAGAGAACCGCCGCCGGCGAGTAAAACTGGCGGGTGAAAGTTTTGATATTCCTTTTTTGATTATCCTTTTGAGTTTGCTTTCCGTGGGGCTTTTAATGCTATACTCCGCAAGCTATGCCCAAAGTGAATATGATACGGGTTACACTGTATCGACCCGGTATTTGCAGAAACAGGGCGTTTGTGCATTAATCGGATTGGTTGCTATGGTGGCATTGTACCGTGTGCCTGCCAGCTTTTGGTTTAAGATGGCTTGGCCAATTTATGGAGTCAGCATATTGCTTCTTCTGTCTGTGTTGGTATTTGGCCAATCGGTAAACGGCGCAAAGCGATGGATTAATATTGCAGGACTTCAGTTTCAACCATCGGAAATTGCAAAATTTGCCCTTATTGTGCTGTTTGCCAGATTGACAAAGGATTTTGGCCAGGAGGCTAGGAAATTCCGTTTTGGTGTTTTTGGCTTTGGCTGCGCCTTAATGGGCATCCTTATCCCGCTGGCGCTGGAAAAGCACTTATCTGCCATTATGCTGATGGGTATGGTGGCGGTAGTGATGATGTATGTTGCCGGAACAAATCCCAAATGGCTTTTGGCCAGTGCCGGTGCGGCTGTGTTATTTTTGGTCGTCTATGTAAGCTTTATGGGATATGCGGGAGACAGAATTACTGCTTGGTTGCACCCAGAAGAAGATCCGGGGGATACCGGATACCAAATTTTGCAGTCCCTTTATGCCATCGGCTCCGGTGGATTGTTTGGCTTAGGGCTGGGGAAAAGCAGGCAAAAGTATTTGTATTTGCCCTTTCAGTATAACGATTACATTTTTGCAATTATTTGCGAGGAATTGGGGCTTGTTGGCGCAGTGCTGATAATGGCCTTGTTCGCGGCGTTGATTTTACGGGGGTACTGGATTGCTTTGCGCGCCCCGGACAAATTCTCGACGGTTCTTGCCTCCGGGCTTATTACCCTGATTGCGGTGCAGACCGTTCTGAATTTAGGCGTTGTTACAAATTTACTCCCGTCTACAGGGATTGCGTTGCCTTTTTTCTCTTATGGAGGAACAGCATTGGCTGTAAACTTAGGGGAGATGGGCATTGTTCTTGGTATTTCCCGATACCGTAACCGGGCGGCTGTACAGGAGGAAGAATTATGAATGTGATATTTACCTGCGGCGGTACAGGTGGACATATTATGCCTGCGATCTCCGTAGCCAATATATGGAAAGAGCGCTATCCGGACAGCAATATTTTGTTCATTGGCGCAAAAAACAGTATGGAAGAGGAGCTTGTGCCGAAAGCCGGTTACAAGCTTGAGACCATCAATGCCTACGGTATGCGCCGGGGTTTGAGCTGGAAGGCAATTAAGCGCAATGTTTTAGCAGTTCGCTGTGTACTGGAATCCGTGCCTGCCTGCAAGAAGATTATGAAGGAGTTTCGTCCGGATGCAGTCATTGGCACAGGCGGTTATGCAAGCTATCCTGCCCTTCTTGCGGCGCATCAAATGGGGATTCCCACTTGTGTCCACGAGGCGAATGCCGTTCCCGGGCGCACAACAAAAATGGCTGCCCAATGGGCAGATAAGGTTTTGGTTTGCTTCCCGGAATGTAAGAAATACTACAAGCACCCGGAACGAGTGGAAGTGGTTGGTATGCCAGTGCGCAGAGAGTTCATTTTTGGAGACCGAGAAGTTGCTCGGAAAGAACTGAACTTGGATGACCGCCCGGTTGTGGTTTCTGCTTTTGGCAGTCAAGGCGCCAAGGCGATGAATGAGCTGATGGCAGAGCTGTTTCTTTTGGAAAAGGAGGCTGGCTTTCCTTTCCAGCATATCCATGCGGTAGGGAGCTACGGCTGGAGCTGGATGCCGGAGCTGGTAGCAAGTAAGGGGGTAGACCTTTCTAAAACGAACGACATCCGGATGGTTCAGTATATTTATAATATGCCTACGGTTGTGGCGGCCGCCGATGTATTTATCGGTCGCGCAGGCGCATCCACCTGTAATGAAATTGCGGCTTCCGGAACACCTTGCATATTGATCCCATCTCCCAATGTAACCAATAATCACCAGGAGATGAACGCCCGTGTTTTATCGGAAAATGGCGGTGCAACGTTGATCCTTGAGAAGGATTGTACAGCGCAGAAGCTGTTTGAAGAAATCAAAACATTGGCAGAAGATAAGGAAAAGGCTTCGGCAATGCGCACTGCACTGCTGAAGATTGCCGTTCCGGATTCTGCGGAGCGACTTTGTGATATTATGTATTCACTGGCAAAATCTAAGGAGTAAGCAATGGATAACAGCACAAACAGAAGACCCGTCCACAGACATCGGCCGGAAAACAAACCCCGTCAGGAAGAAACGGTTTATACGGAGGCAAAGCCTGTCAATATTACCCGCTTTTTGATCCGCATTGCTACGGTAGTGGCGATCGTAATGGCGATTGTATTTGGAATGTCTATTTTCTTCAAAGTAGATAAAATCGAGGTAGCAGGGACACAGAAATATTCTGTTGCCCAAATTCAGGAAGCATCCGGTGTTTTGAATGGGACCAACCTTCTGACACTCAATAAAGGGCAGATCGCCAGCCGAATCTTGGCAAAGCTTCCTTATATCCAAAAGGTTCTCAGTATTGGCATTCGTCTTCCGGACACCGTTATCATCCAGGTGGAGGAAACGGAGGTTTCCTATGCGGTGCAGAGTGAGGATGGTTCTTGGTTCCTTGTTAGCTGCCAAGGAAAAATACTGGAACAGGTGGATGGCGCTGTCGCCTATAGCAACACACGGATTTTGGGTGTGAAGCTGGAAGATCCCCAAATCGGAAAAACAGCTGTTGCATCGGAAATGGTTGCTATGCCCGATGTAGAAGCACCGTCGGCACCGATTACTGTTTATAACAGTGAACGGTTGTCGGCAGCCTTGCAGATTGCAAAGGAAATGGAGACAAACGAGGTTCTGGGCGAGCTTGCCACCATAGATGTTTCTGATATGAGCAATATTACGGCTTGGTATGGGAAAAAGTTTGAAATACGGCTTGGCGACGGTGCGGATATTCCCAAAAAGGTTTTTTCTGTCGTTCAGGCGATTTCTCAGCTTGGACAGTACCAGGCGGGCGTGTTGGATGCCAGCTTTACCACTTGGCCGGATGAGGTATATTACAAATCTTTTGACTAATGGTGGAAAACTCCACAAAATTTTTCAAAAAAATCGTATATTTTCTATTGACCGAACGAAGTTTTCAAGGTAGAATAAAAGGGTAACATTGTAACTTGGGCGGATACTGATCTGCCAATCATACATAGGAGGATAGGGAAATGGCTGATTTCCAGGAACGCGTAGTTAAAATTAAGGTAATCGGTGTCGGCGGCGCCGGTAATAACGTTATTAACCGTATGATCGGTGCAGGTGTCGGCGGTGTTGATTTTGTAGTTATCAACACCGATAAACAGGATCTGAATAAATCTATTTGCCCCAATAAACTGCAGATTGGTGAAAAGCTCACCGGCGGTATGGGTGCAGGCTCCAAGCCTGAGATCGGCAAGCTGTCTGCTGAAGAAAGCAGAGCGCAGATCGCTAAGATCGTGGAAGGCGTAGATATGGTATTTATCACCGCAGGTATGGGCGGTGGTACCGGTACCGGTGCTGCACCGATCGTTGCTGACCTGGCCCGTGAGGCTGGCGCGCTGACGGTTGGTATCGTAACCAAGCCCTTCAAGTTTGAAGGCGCAAACCGTATGCGTCAGGCTGACACCGGTATTGATGCACTCAGCGGCCGAGTAGACTCTCTTGTAATCATTCCCAATGACCGTCTGAAATACGTAACTGACCAAAAGATTACCTTTGCCAACGCATTCGGCATTGCTGATGATGTACTGAAGCAGGCCGTTGCCTCTATCTCCGAGCTGGTTGGCTACTCTGAGCGTGTAATTATCAACCTGGACTTTGCTGACGTCTCCGCCGTTATGAAGGACGCGGGCCGTGCCCATATGGGTGTTGGCGTTGCTTCCGGTCGTGAGAAGGCCGAGCAGGCTGCTCTGGCCGCTGTTGCGAGCCCCTTGCTGGAGACCTCCATCAATGGTGCTACCGGCGTTCTGGTCAACGTATGTGGCTCTTCTGAGCTGACACTGGATGATGTGGAGACCGCTGCCGGTATTGTGCAGGAAGCTGCCAACCCCGACGCCAACATTATCTTCGGTGCAACCTACTCCGATGATTTGGAGGATGAAATCCAGGTTACTGTTATTGCTACCGGCTTTGACCATAAGGAAGAGCCCCAACCCAAGAAGGGTTTTGCCGCAGTAATCGGTGGTTCTTCTGACATTGACGATGTACTGGATATCTTCAATAAGAAATAAATAAGGGCATCCCGGGCAGTGCCCGGGATGTTTTTTGTGAGGTACAAAATGGATGCTTACGGTGCGTTGGCGGAAAGCTATGACCGCTTGACAAATGATGTGGATTACAAAAGGGTTGTAGACTTTTATTTTGATATTCTCCGGCGGGAGGGCCTTTCTCCCAGAACCGCTGCGGATCTTGCCTGCGGAACGGGATCGGTATCTGTTTTGTTGGCGGATCACGGTCTTTCTGTGATCGGTGTGGATATATCGCCGGAAATGCTTACTATGGCTTCCGGAAAAACTGCAGATCGAGAAAATGCGCCTCTTTTTGTATGTCAGGACCTGACCCAGCTTCATTTACCCAAGGGCGTGGACTTGGCGGTGTGCGCATTGGATAGTTTGGATTATATTATTGATCCAAAGAACTGTAGACAGGCTATCCAAAGAGTTTACAAGGCGCTTAATCCCGGTGGATGCTTTATTTTTGATGTAAACACACCCGAAAAGTTGCAGGCGATGGACGGTCAGATCTTCTTGGACGAGGATGACGACGTTTTTTGCCTTTGGCGCGGGGAGTTTGATGAAGAAACGAATATCTGCACCTACGGAATGGATATTTTTCAGCGTCGAGGCGATATTTGGGAGCGTAGTGGAGAAGTGCATAAGGAATATGCCTACTCCCGGGAACAACTGACGGCGTTTTTGCAAGAGGCAGGTTTTACAAGCATTGAGGTGTTTGCGGATTGCTGCCTGGAAGAGCCTCAAGAAGGGGAGCAGAGAATTTATTTTAAGGCAAGAAAGGGCAAAGTAAAATGCAGGACTATTTAGCACGGGGTATGACCCTGGATGGCTTTGTGAAAGCTGTGGCGATCCGCTCTACCGAGACGGTCCGCCGGGGTGCGCAGATACAAAAAACCACTCCCAATGCAACGGCGGCCTTTGGCCGTGCGCTGACTGCTGCGTCTATGATGGGCAATATGCAAAAAGTGGAAAACGGCTCTATGACAATGCAAATCAAGGGCGGCGGTCCTATCGGCAGCATTGTCTGCGTTTCTGACCCGATGGGCAATGTCCGCGGCTATGTAACAGAGCCGAATGTTCCATTGGTGGAAATGTACCCGGGGAAACTGGATGTGGGCGCTACAGTAGGCACAGACGGCACTTTAACGATTATCCGGGATCTGCAGATGAAAGAGCCTTATGTTGGCTCTGTGCCCCTTGTATCCGGTGAGATAGGCGACGATGTAACCTGCTATTTTGCCCAAAGTGAGCAGACGCCGACGGCCTGTGCGCTTGGCGTTCTGGTTAATACGGATTTGTCCGTAAAGGTGTCAGGCGGTTATCTGATTCAGTTGCTTCCCGGCGCGCCGGATGAAACCATCGCAAAGGTAGAAGAGGGGATTAAGCGCGCCGGTGCAGTTACCGCAATGCTGGAGCAGGGAATGACCCCGGAGGACATTCTGGGCGCAGTTCTTGGAGATCTTGGTGTTGTGTTTATGGAGACTACGCCGGTGGAGTATTGCTGCTATTGTTCCCGTCAGCGGGTAACGGCGGCCCTGATTAGTTTGGGTAAGAAGGAATTGGCAGAGATTATGGAAGAGGGAAAAACCTTCCCCGTAGAATGTCAGTTCTGTGATACCGTGTATGAATTTACACCGGAGGATGTCGAAAACATCCTGAAAAGTCTGTAAAAGGGCAAAAATAGCCCGGAAAAACCGGCTTTTTCCGGGCTAAAAATTTTGCAAAAATTTTGCAAAAAAAGCCTTGACAAAAGGCTGTCATCTGTGTATAATGATACCCGTCGCTGAGATAACTCAGCGCGCCTGGTATGGGAGCATAGCTCAGCTGGGAGAGCACATGCCTTACAAGCATGGGGTCACAGGTTCGAGCCCTGTTGTTCCCACCATTATCTGGCCCGGTGGTGCAGTCGGTTAGCACGCCAGCCTGTCACGCTGGAGGTCGACGGTTCGAGTCCGTTCCGGGTCGCCATAACAAAACTGTGGAGAGCAATCGCTCTCCACAATATGCCTCTGTAGCTCAGTCGGTAGAGCAGTGGACTGAAAATCCACGTGTCGTTGGTTCGATTCCGACCGGAGGCACCATTTACTGCCGGTATTCGTTGGAATCGAAAAATCGATTCCGACGGTCGGCACTATATCTGCGGGTGTAGCTCATCCGGTAGAGCGCCACCTTGCCAAGGTGGAGGTAGCGAGTTCGAGCCTCGTCACCCGCTCCAAAAAAATTAGGAACGCTTGGCGTTCCTAATTTCATATGGTACCGTGGCCAAGTGGTAAGGCAAGAGTCTGCAAAACTCTCATTCCCCAGTTCAAATCTGGGCGGTACCTCCAAAAGAAAAAGCACTGCTCTCGCAGTGCTTTTTCTTTTGGAACGATGTTTGCCCTTACGGGCAAGAGATGCTGACTTCGTCGGTGATGTTCACTGCGTGAGTGATGTTTCTCCTTACGGCAAAGTGGGCAAACATCACATCACTTTGCGCCAAAGGCGCAATACATCACTGTGCCTTAGACATAACATCACTTCGGCGATAGCCGATATGCACTGCTTCGACAGTGCTTTTTTACATATTGTGAAGGCTTCCTTATCTTAATTTTACTTTTTGTTGTATTTACTTTTAAAATATGCTAATATAGAATCCAAATGGTAAATCTTTATATATGATAGGTTGTTTTGCATTACGCATTTACAGCATTTTTTGTCATTTTCTGGTCGTATACAAATTGGCGGTTATCAAAACCATAATTTAAGGAGAATGAGGATATGTATTCTTTTTGGCATCAGATATTTGAAGACAAAAAGGGTGGAGAAGTGTTTACCTGCTTTGGTCTTTGGCACTTTTTTTACATAGGCATTGCTGTTGCACTTGGTGTTTTTATGCTGTTGTACTTGAGAGATAAGTCTGCTGAGGTTAGAGGAAAAGCCATTTATAAGCTAATTTTGACTGCATTCGGATTGTATATGGCTGATTTCTTTATAATGCCTCTGGCTTATGGAGAAATCTACATTGATAAATTGCCCTTCCATGTCTGCACCTGTATGTGTACTGTCTGCTTTTTGAGTCGTCATAATTTCCGACTTGCCAAATACAGAACCTATTTTGCACTACTTGGTTTTGTATCTAATCTTGTATTTATGCTATATCCCGCAGGCGTTATGTGGAATGCGGTACATCCTCTGTCTTATCGGGCTTGGCAGACCTTGTTGTTTCACGGCGTAATGGCGGTCTATGGACTACTTGTGTTGTTATATGAAAATGAGGCAAAAGTGCATACGCTCCGCCATGTGCTTGCTGTAACTGTTGGTATGGCGGTATGGGCTCTGATCGGCAGTTACTCATATACCGGAACGGCTGACGGTTATAACTATTTCTTTAATTGGTTCTATGTTGTGCAGGATCCGTTTAATATATTCCCTGCAGAAATTGCGCCTTATCTTATGCCGGTGCTGAACATTTTCCTGTTTACCACGGTGGAAATGCTGGTACTCTGGATTGTTTCTCTTACAGCAAAAGGACGGAAATATCAAGTGATTCCGGCTTGATTTCTGATACAAAAATACCGCGGAGGAATTTCCTCCGCGGTAACTTTTATACATTAAACAGGAAGTTGACGATGTCGCCATCCTTCATCACATATTCCTTGCCCTCGCTGCGGACAAGACCTTTTGCTTTGGCGGCGGCCATTGTGCCGCAATCCTTCATATCCTGGAAGGCAATGACCTCTGCCCGGATAAAGCCGCGCTCAAAGTCAGTATGGATCTTACCGGCGGCCTGGGGCGCTTTTGTGCCTTTTTTGATGGTCCAGGCCCGGCACTCGTCGCTGCCGGCAGTCAAGAAGGAGATAAGTCCCAGCAGGGCATAGCTGCTGCGGATCAACTTGTCCAAACCGGACTCGTTTACACCCAATTCTTCCATAAACATTGCCTTTTCCTCGGGATCGTCCAGCTCGGCAATATCGGCTTCCAATTTTGCACAGATGGGGATAAGCTGGCTACCCTCCTCGGTGGCAAGGGCCTTAACTGCCAGATAATGACGGTTTTCCTCCGGTTCGTTGATCTCTGCTTCGGCAAGATTGGCTACATAAATGGTCTTTTTCAGGGTCAGCAGGTCGGAGGTGGCGATAATTGCCATATCGTCATCGCTACAGTCTAATGTTCTTGCCAACTTACCCTGGTTCAGATGGTTCAGTAGCTCTGTAAATAGCTCTACTTCGTGGGCAAAGCGCTTGTCGCCGCCCTTCATAGCTTTTTGCGCTTTGTCAATACGGCGTTCCACCATTTCAATGTCTGCCATAACAAGCTCGAGGTTAATGATGTCGATATCTCGCAGGGGATCGGTGGTGCCTTCCACATGGGTAACATTGCTGTCTTCAAAACAGCGAACAACATGGACGATAGCATCGGTGGTGCGGATATTAGAGAGGAATTTGTTGCCAAGACCCTCACCCTTGGATGCGCCCTTGACAAGGCCTGCGATGTCCACGAACTCAATGACGGCAGGGGTAAATTTCTTAGGCTTATGCAAATCTGCCAGCCACTGGAGCCGTTCATCGGGAACGGAAACCACGCCCACATTGGGGTCGATGGTGCAGAAAGCATAGTTGTCCGCAGGAACGCCTGCGTTGGTGATTGCATTAAAAAGGGTAGACTTGCCCACATTGGGAAGTCCTACGATACCTAGTTTCATTTCTTCTTCTATCTCCTTAAAAATCCTTTATTTATCAAGGTTTTTTCGCATTCCGTTTTTTCGTATACACCTTTTATACACCTTTTGTACACCTTTTTACACGGTAGCGGTGGGGGAGCTT
>SVKZ01000014.1 GCA_015068165.1 Oscillospiraceae bacterium | reverse complement strand
CAAGGCCCTCTTCACTTTTCGCAAACCGAAAGCATTCAATGGCATTTTCTGCGGCGTTTTTTACCTCTATGGCACTTTCTGACTTGGTTTCTACACCAATGGACATCACAATCAGCGAAAGGGTAAAGGCGCTGATGGCCGCAATAATCACGAGGGCAATCACGACCTCGGCAACGGTAACGCCTTTTCGGCTATGTAACTGTCTTTTCATCGGACGCCCTCCTTTCAAAATCAGTTCGTTACGGGAATGCTCTCTCCCACCCGGGGATTGATGCAGAAGGTATAGGTTTCATCCACAGGTGTGTTCTGCCCCCGCCGGTAAGCATAGGTAACTGTGCAGAAGAAAATTTCGTCATTATTCTCTGCGTTCTTCATTATCTCAAACTCTAATTTTGTTACCGTTTCAAAGCGGTAGGATTGATATTTGCCATCCGTATTGATATAAAGATTCCCGTTTTCAAAATAAAGCGCACGATTATTTACGCTGGTCTCGCCGGTATCTATTACTGCGCTTTCGCCACTGTTATAGACCGTATTAAACCAGTTATCTACCATCGCTTCCAGGAGTTCTATGTCCTGCATAACCTTGAGCTTATCCGTGCCTGTAGCGCCCCGGCCGGTGGCCATAGCCGCAAAGGAAACCACCGCCAGAGAGACAATGGAGACCACCGCCAGCACGATACAAATTTCCGAAAGGGTTATGCCTTTTCTTTTGCAACGGATCATACAGGGAGCCTCCTTTCCCGGCAGCGAAACGCTTCGTTTTCTATCCGATAACCATAGCAGATAGCCGTTTTTTGTACCTTTTCAGCCCATAGGTACAGTCATCGCTTATACAAAAAATTATAAATCAAATGCCCTTTGCTGTCAACCTTTTGTTCCCCTTGTGTCCCCCGCAAACAGGTACTTGCAGCCGGTGATTTTTGACATCCATAAAGCAAGACGCCGCTTCCCATACAGAAAGCAGCATCTTTGTTCTTAATAATACTTAACCTGACAGCAGATTGGGATGATACAGAATTCGTCTCCATTTTGTCAACGTTGTTTTCTCCCAACGCTTCGGGCTTTCAGCATCAGCATTCGCTTACTCAGATACGGGCGACTCCGCTTGCACGGGCAGCTTCTGCCACAGCCTTGGCAACAGTGGGACCAACTCTGGGGTCAAAAGCAGCAGGAATGATATAATCCGCATTTAGTTCTTCGTCAGAGATCAAACCGGCCAGTGCTTCCGCTGCAGCCATTTTCATTTCCTCATTGATATCGGAAGCCCGAACATCAAAAGTGCCGCGGAAAACGCCAGGGAAGGCCAACACATTGTTAATCTGGTTGGGATAATCGCTGCGACCGGTGGAAATGACAGCCGCACCGCCTGCCTTGGCATCCTCAGGGAATATCTCTGGGGTCGGATTGGCGCAGGCAAAAATAATGGCATCTTTAGCCATAGTTTTCACCATTTCGGTAGTCAAGGTGCCGGGCGCAGAAACACCGATAAATACGTCAGCGCCTACGATCACATCCGCCAGGGAACCCTGAACCTTGTCCAAATTGGTGCATTGCGCCATTTCTTCCTTGATCCAGTTCATATTCTCACGGCCGGCATAGATAGCGCCGGTACGGTCAGTCATAATCACATTCTTAAAACCGGCAGACAGCAGCAGCTTTACGATAGAAATAGCGGCAGCGCCTGCACCGGAGGTAACAATCTTTACATCCTCTTTTTTCTTACCGACGACCTTCAGCGCATTCACAAGACCTGCCAGCGTAACAATAGCCGTACCGTGCTGGTCGTCGTGGAAAATGGGAATATCGCACTTTTCCTTGAGTTTACGCTCGATCTCAAAGCAACGGGGGGCAGCAATATCCTCCAGATTGATTCCGCCAAAAGAGCCGGAAATCATATAGATGGTGTTGACAATTTCGTCCACATCCTTACTTTTAACGCAAAGAGGGAATGCGTCCACATCGCCAAAGGCTTTGAAAAGAACGCACTTTCCTTCCATAACAGGCATACCGGCTTCAGGTCCGATATCTCCCAGACCCAAAACGGCAGAGCCATCCGTGATAACAGCACACAGATTGTGGCGGCGAGTCAGCTCGTATGATTTGTTTACGTCCTTGCTGATCTCGACGCACGGCTGGGCTACACCCGGGGTATAGGCCAAAGAAAGATCCTCCTTGGTCTTTACAGGAACAGCCGCTACCACTTCAATCTTCCCCTTCCACTGACCGTGCAGGCGCAGGGATTCTTCTTGATAATTCATAATTTTCTCCTTATCTGCTCACAGGCATATCCTTATTGCATCCGGCAATAGGGATCGTGCCAAATTTGCTCTTTTTTATTCAAAACTTACCTTGCTTGGCTTAATTTAGGAAGCGTTGAGCCGCCGTAGGGCATCGCCCAAACCATAGCTTTCGCCCAAGCTTACGAAACGCATCATTCAGGGATGCAAAATAGGGGTATATCAGACCAGTTTTCCTTTAAACAAGACCTTACGCACATCCATCCAGTGATCTACAATCACCAAATCTGCCCGCTTTCCCACAGCAATTTCTCCTCGATCCAGGAAACCGACCGCCCGGGCCTACATAAAGTCCCTCCGCATCCACGATCTCACAATCTTCGGGCACGGGGTATTCCGCATTTCCCCAAAGCCGGCAATGATGCCATCCTCAATGAACAAAACCGCCTCCAGAATCAGGTGGTCTTTCATAACAAGGGTCGCATTAATGATTGCCGCCAGTTTTTCAGGAACGTTTTTTGTTGGTTTTCTACTACAGCGCGCATATATATCACCTCCATGTACAATTGTATCATAACCTTCCGCAAAAGGCAATTCAAACTATATGCGAAACAGACATCTGCTAACAAAAAATAACGGACGCCCTTTCGGATGTCCGTTATTTTTTGGTGGGCGAGGCGGGACTGCGTCGCCGCAAGTGTCATATCCTTCGCTTCCCTGCAAACAGGAAAGCTCAGTCATTTTGCTGCGGCTCCTTTCCCCACCGAACCCGCTTCGCTGGGCTTCGGCGGGGTCCCCGTTAAAAATGCGGGTTCAAGCAGACACCTGCTAACAAAAAAATAACGGACACCCTTTCGGATGTCCGTTATTTTTTGGTGGGCGAGGCGGGACTTGAACCCGCACGTCCGCAGTGAACACTAGAACCTGAATCTAGCGAGTCTACCAATTCCACCACTCGCCCATATGTTATTCTGCGCCTCAGCGCTAAAACATAATAGCACTTCTATAGGGGTTTGTCAACTGATTTTTTTCATTTTTGCAAAAAATTATTCCTTCCGCTCATCAAACAGTTCTTCCACCGACACACCAAGAACCTTAGAAAAACCGTAAAGCTCAATATCCGTTACCGTCCGCAGTTTGTCCTCTATTCGGGAAATAGAACCTCGGCAGACATAGATCGCCAGCATTTCCAGCTTATCAGACAGCATTTGCTGGCTCCAACCTTTCTCGGTGCGTAGCCGCCGGAGGTTATTGCCGATCATATTCATTTCCGTTCCGTCAATAATTCTTGCCATAAACACCCCTCCGTTTGTCTTGACACAGGACAAAACTAATGATATAGTATGGCTATAAAAAATTTGTCCTATGACAGGACAAATCAAAAATAAATATTGGGAGGATAAGAATATGGCATCAGGAAATTGTGCAACTTGTCGATTTTACCAGCCGTACAGCAACGGCAAAGGTTACTGCATTCTGCACGACAAAGAAGTAAAACACGGTGGCAGTTGCTGCGACCGCGAAGAAAAATAATGAACAATAAAAGGAGATTACAATTATGGCAAACGATGGATGGTTCAAATGTGAAAACTGCGGTAATATGGTAAAGGTACTCGTTCCTGATCATGTTAAGGTGCTCACAACAAAATGTGAGAATTGTGGCGGCACCTACAAAAAAAGCATAAGTATTTGTTAGCAACATATGTATCCATAAAGGTAGAAAGAAGAAATGTTAAAAGAAAAAGATTTGACAAACTTACAGCAGATTCGTTTTCCCGATGGAGACACCGTTTCATTTGAGGGTCTTGAAAGCATACTGGCAGACGCAGCAGAGAATGCTGGAATCCCCGTAGCATTCGGACGCAATCAAATTCAGTCTGGTAGTCTGTTGACAAAAACCGTCGCTGACTGTTTGACTTTATACCATCCCGATCATACAAAAGACTACAACTACTATCTCTTCACAATTAGCCGTCAAGGTAAGTACGCATTTGTCGAAGTGTGGTCCGGTGGTAGCAGTACCATTGCTGCTGCGCAATTCGCAAAAAAGAATCTACTTGATATGGGGATGGGCAATCTTGATGCCTTTGGAAAAGGACAAGTAGTCGGCTCCCTTATCCGGGGCGTTACTGGAGGTGGTTTTTTTGCGAGCAAGAGCAAGCAAAGGGAAGAAGAGAATTGGTACACCATTGTCAACGATATTTTGAATGATGTTTTCGGCATTTAAGCTATATCAAACCGGGCAGGATTTTTCCTGCCCGGTTTTCTTTCTTCCCTTTTTGCCCGTCCTATGCTATACTATAGAAAAACATTTTACGGAGGAACGCTATGGACTTTCTTCCCATAACCAAAGAGGAAATGCTCTCCCGGGGCTGGGAGTGCTGCGATTTTGTATATGTCATCGGCGATGCTTATGTGGATCACCCTTCCTTCGGCCACGCGATTATCAGCCGCGTGCTGGAAAATGCCGGCTACAGCGTTGGCATCATTTCCCAGCCGGATTGGAAAAATCCCCAGTCTATCAATGTTTTCGGCAAGCCCCGGCTGGGCTTTTTGGTCTCCAGCGGCAATATGGACTCGATGGTCAACCACTATTCCGTCAGCAAGCACCGCCGCAAGACCGATGCCTTTACCCCCGGTGGTGTGATGGGCAAGCGCCCGGACTATGCCACCGTTGTTTACTGCAATCTTATCCGCAGACTTTATAAGGATGTCCCCATTCTCATCGGCGGCATTGAAGCCAGCCTGCGGCGGCTGAGCCATTACGATTACTGGTCCGAGAGTATGAAGCGCTCCATTTTGCTGGACAGCCAGGCAGATATTTTAATGTACGGTATGGGCGAAAAGAGCATTGTGGAAATCGCCGATGCCCTCAATTCCGGTATGAACGTCCGGGATATCACCTACATTGACGGCACTGTATTCAAAACCCGGCAGGTAGACGATAGCCTTCCTACCATCACCCTCCCCAGCTTTGAGGAGCTGCAAAAAAACAAACGCGCCTACGCGGAAAGCTTCCGTATTCAGTATCAAAACTGCGACCCCTTCACCGCCAAACGGCTCTGCGAGCCTTGTGGAAATGAATTTGTGGTGCAAAACCCGCCCCAAAAGCCCTTGACTACCGAGGAAATGGACGCAGTTTATGCCCTCCCCTACTGCCGCACCTATCACCCCAGCTACGAAAGATTAGGCGGTGTGCCTGCCATTGAAGAGGTTAAATTCAGCCTTGTCAGCAACCGGGGCTGCTTCGGTGCTTGCTCCTTCTGCGCCCTGACCTTCCATCAGGGAAGAATTATCCAGACCCGCAGCCACGAATCTATCTTGGCAGAGGCGGAGCTGATGGTAAAAGACCCTAATTTTAAGGGCTACATTCACGATGTTGGCGGCCCTACCGCCAATTTCCGCCAGCCCGCCTGCCAAAAGCAGCTGACAAAGGGCGCTTGCGGCGGTCGGCAATGCCTGTACCCCACCCCTTGCAAAAACATGACCGCCGACCACTCCGACTATGTGGCGCTGCTGCGGAAGCTGCGGAAAATCCCCGGCGTAAAGAAGGTCTTTGTCCGCAGCGGTATTCGGTTTGATTACCTGCTGTCAGATAAAAAGGACACTTTCTTCAAAGAGCTTGTTCAGTTCCACATTTCCGGTCAGCTAAAGGTCGCCCCGGAACACGTTTCCGATGCGGTTCTTTCCCGAATGGGCAAGCCGAAAAACGCCGTTTATAACCGCTTTGTGGACAAATATTACGCCTTAAACAAGCAATATGGCTTAAAGCAGTTCTTGGTGCCTTATCTGATGTCCAGCCACCCGGGCTCTACGATGAAAGAAGCGGTGGAGCTGGCAGAATATATCCGGGATATGGGCTACAACCCGGAGCAGGTGCAGGATTTCTACCCCACCCCCTCCACGCTCTCGTCTGTAATGTACTACACCGGTCTTGACCCCCGGACGATGGAAAAGGTCTATGTTCCCACCGACCCCCACGAAAAGGCTATGCAGCGGGCGCTGATTCAGTACCGCAATCCCAAGAACTACTACTTAGTACGGGAAGCGCTTCTAAAAGCCCACCGGGAGGATCTAATCGGCTCAGACCCCAAATGCCTGATCCGTGCCGTTCCGCCCCGGGCAGGAAAGCCGGTTGCCCGGACCTCCGCCCCACCAAAAGCGAAGCGACCCGTTTCAAAAGCAAAGCCCCCTGTTTCTAACAGACTTGGAAAACCCAATAAGAAAAAATAACAGGCCATTAGCGTATTGGTCATAGGGATATTCCCAATACGCGGTGATGCAGATTTGCAATGCAAATCCGTGATGCACGCCCGAGGGCGTGTGATGCAGCTTACGCAGTGAAGTATTTTCTTTGAAAATGTAAATGAGCAGACGGGATCTTACGATTTCGTCTGCTTATTTTAATTCATCGCGTAGCGATACCATAACACGCCCTAACAGGGGCATACATCACATTGCGACAGCAATATATCACATTTTGTAAAAATACATCACTTTCCCGTCAGGGGAAACATCACTGCGGTTGCAGAAATTCCTTTCTGCAACCGCCATTTGCCTGTTATTTTTTTGCATTTGCCACCATAAGATGTCCTATACATTGGACTTTGAGGTGGTACTTATGGAAAACATAACCAACAGCATTACTCTGCGGGGAACTCTGGAAAGCTTACCCGAATACTCTCACGAAAACCACGGCTGCCGGTTTTACCGGTTCTATCTTTTGGTTCCCCGGCTTTCCGGCACGGTAGACCGTTTACCTATTGTAGTACAAGACTCTGTTTTGAACGGCTTTGACCTTTCCGGGGGCAGTATGCTTACCGTTCGGGGCCAAATCCGTTCCCATAACCAACGCAAGGATGGCATCCGCCACTTACTGGTCTTTGTTTTCGCCTCCTCCATTGACTGTGAGGATGGCCCTCCTGTGAACGATGTGATTTTAGAAGGCATCCTGTGCAAAGACCCCATCTACCGCCGAACCCCCTTAGGCCGGGACATTTGCGATTGTATGCTGGCCGTTCCCCGGTCATTCCGGAGGGCAGATTATCTTCCCTGTATTTTATGGGGCAGAATTGCCCAGGAGATCTCCGTCTGCCACACAAGAGATCAGCTTCGAATCTGCGGACGGCTGCAAAGCCGGAATTACACCAAGCTTACCGACAACGGATCGGAGACCCGCACCGCTTATGAAATCTCCGCCCTCACCGCAGAGATTTTAGAAGAAGATCAGTAATCTACCCAAACGCCCCGCAGGCCCTTCCGGCGCAGAGCAAGCAATCTGTTTCCGATTTCCAGCACCATAACGCCCTGACTTTTGTACTTACACCTAACCTCCGCCCCCGGCACAAGGCCCATCGTCTGCAGCCGGGGCGATTTTCTTGCGCTTATGATAACGCCACAGCTTCCCACCGGCATCCGGTCTATTTTACTTTCCATTGCCCCACCCCTTTCCATCTTATTGATAGCGGAGATTTTTGTGCGTATCTCTTTCCTTTTTTCGCACCTTGTGCTACAATACAGAAAACAGACAGGAGGTGACAAAATGGAGCAAAAAGTCCGACACATTATTGATGTTTTGAATCACCGTTACCCCAACGCTCTCTGTGCTTTACATTATGAAAAGGATTACGAATTGATGATTGCTGTGCGGCTGTCTGCCCAATGCACCGATGCCCGGGTCAACTTGATCACCCCGGCGCTGTTTGATGCCTACCCCACCTTGGATGCAATGGCCTTGGCAAAGGTGGAGGATGTGGAAAATTATGTCCGCACCTGCGGCTTTTTCCGGCAAAAGGCCAGGGACATCGTCCTTGCCTGCCAAATGCTGCTTACAGAGTACGGCGGCAAAGTCCCCGGCACTATGGAAGAGCTCCTTCGCTTACCCGGTGTAGGCAGAAAGACCGCCAATCTCCTTTTGGGCGATTTGTACGGCGTTCCCGGCAGTGTAGTCTGCGACACCCATTGCATCCGCATTGCAAACCGCTTAGGTCTTGCCAAGGGGAAAGAGCCGGAAAAGGTAGAGCAGCAGCTCCGGGCCATCCTGCCCCCGGAGGAAAGCTCCGATTTCTGCCACCGGATCGTCCTCTTTGGCAGAGATACCTGCATCGCCCGAAACCCCAAGTGCAGCGATTGCCCCCTTACTATGCACTGCAAAGAATTTATACCGTAAACCAAACAAGAGGAACACCATGAAAAATAATATTATCTGTTTGCGTTGCAATCAAGAAATGAATTATATCAGAAAAGAAAAATTACAATTCGGGCAAACCGGGTGGATTCTTGGCGACCTTCCCAATCTATTGGCGGTTGCCATGGAGGTAGAAATTTATAGTTGCCCCAACTGCAAAAAGCTTGAATTCTTCTTATCTGATAAAAAAGAAGAAGGTTTGCCGCAGAAGCGGTGTCCCAATTGCGGTCAAGTACACGATTTTGATTATCCTAAATGTCCATTCTGTAAATACGACTATAATGCGTAGAGCTGAATTTGAAAACAAGAAATAATCAAACAACGCCGCATCCTTGAAGAGATGCGGCGTTGTTTAATATCGCACTTTTTATTTTATAAAAAACTCTCCCAGAGCCTTTATGTATCGTTCCTCGTCTACAGGAAAAGCCAGGCCGTGGGCCGCGCCAGGGGCAAGGTATAAGTATTTTTCGCCGGTGTAGCCCTCGTACATTTCTTGGCTCATCCGGCAAGGCACAAAGGTATCTGCATCGCCGTGGGTGAAAAATACAGGTAGTTTGCACTTTTTCAGCGCCTCTACAGGGCTGGTCTCCTCTAAATCAAAGTGGCCAAACAGCCGGGCGCCCAGACGCACAAAGGGATAGCAAACTTTTGCCGGCAGCTTCATCTGCCGGATGACCTTGCAAATGATCTCCTTGGCAGAGGTATATCCGCAATCTGACAACACACCGATCACATTGGTGGGTAATTCCTCTCCCGCCGCCATCAGCACCGTAGACGCGCCCATAGAAATGCCTGTCAGGAGAATCTTTGCCTCCGGGCCGAAATGCTCCACCATAAAGGATACCCAGTAGTGGCAGTCCCGCCGTTCGTTAATGCCAAAGGAAATCACATTGCCATCGCTGTCGCCGCTGGCACGCTGATCCACGATGAGCGCATTCCGTCCGCAGGCAAAGCACCGCTGAACGCCGCCGCACAGATCCCGCCGGGCGTTTCCCCGATAGCCGTGGAACATCAGCTCAATGGGCGCACCGGGGAATTTTTCATAGTACTTTCCCTGCAGGCGCAATCCGTCAAAGCTCTCTATGGTAAACGTCTCACAGGGAAGGGCTTTTACCTCCCGATTCCAAGCGGTCATCCTATCCTGATAGGGCAGATATTCCTCTCCCGGCGGTACGACCCGCAAGGCATTTTCTTTCTTTTCCTTATTGGAAATATAAAAGGCCATCCGGAAACACAGATAGGCGATCAACACAATCAGCACCAAAACCGCCGCAAGCACGCCCACAAGCCACCAAAGTATATCCATTTTCTCACGCCCCAAGCCGTCATTTTTTATGGTAATATACCACCCTTTGACGGATTTCGCAATGCAGTATTGCTTTTTGTTCAAAAATCGTTTACAATTATGCTTGGAGAGTGAAAATATGAACATTGAACCGAATTACAAAAACAAAAAGCATTATAACTCAGCAAAGCTCCCTATGCACCAAGGAAAATTTTGGACAGGCCTGATTTGGCTGCTGTGTAAAATATTCCTGACCGGCAAAAAATACAAAGTGGAAAAAGTGAATATGGACGGTCTGAAGCCTCCCTATATGATGCTCAGCAACCATATGGCCTTCATTGATTTTGAGCTGGCAGCCATGGGCACTTGGCCCCACAGCGTCAGCAATGTCGTTAACATTGACGGCTATGTTATCAAGTGGTTTTTGATGGAGTGGATCGGCTGTATTGCCACGCGGAAATTCACCACCGATATCCCCCTTGTTAAATCTATCCGCAAAGTACTTAACCGGGGCGACATTTTGGCTATGTATCCCGAAGCGCGGTATAGTCCCTGCGGCATCACCTCTTATATCCCCAACTCCGTAGGAAAACTGGTAAAAATGAACAACGTGCCGGTTGTGGCAGTTGTTCACCACGGAAACCACTTATCTGCCCCTGTTTGGGATGTACCCGCTAAGCGCAAGGTACCCCACCACACCGTAATGACCCAAATTCTCACCGCAGAGCAGGTACAGCGGATGTCTGTAGCCGAAATTAACGAAGCCGTTGTAAATGCCCTGCAATATGACGATTACCGCTACCAAAAAGAAAACGGTATCCGCATCACCGAGCCTTACCGGGCAAAAAATTTGCACAAGGTTCTTTATCAGTGTCCCCACTGTGGCGCAGAGGCGATGGACTCTGCAGGCGCCAAAATTTTCTGCACAGAATGCGGAAAACGCTGGGTATGGCAGGAAGACGGCTATCTGAAAGCCACCGAAGGCGAAACGGAATTTGACCACATCCCCGATTGGTTTAACTGGGAACGCCAGCAAGTGAAAAAACAGATCGAAAACGGCACCTATTACTGGGAAGATGAGGTGGAGGTTTTCGGTCTCCCCCGTTGCTGGCGGTATATTCCTCTCGGCAAGGCAAAGCTCACCCACGACATTGAAAAAGGCTTCATTTTGGAGGGACATTACCGGGGCGCGGATTATTACATCCAGCGCACCCCCGACCAAAGCAACAGTTTGCATGTAGAATATGGTTTTCCCGCCCTAGATAAAATGGACTATGTGGATATTTCCACAGAAAACGACTCCTTCTACTGCCGCCTCACCAAGAAAAATTGCATTACCAAGCTGGCCTTTGCCACCGAGGAGCTGTATCTGCGCAGTCAGAGCAAGGCACCCATTCTTACCAAATAACAAAGGTCCGACAGCTTCTCTGCTGTCGGACCTCTTTACCGTTCGCTGGGTCTGCCATCCTCTTCATCAAAAAGCAAGTCCTCCAGATCCGCCATAGGATCATCTCGCTCCCACATAACCGCACCCCCTTAAAAGCTCTCCTGACAGTATATGCGCCTGCCTCCAAAAAAAACGCCTGTTTTTGTTGACAGGAAAACTTTTTTTCGGTACAATGCAATAAGTTATATGCGCCCGTAGCTCAGCTGGATAGAGCGTCCGCCTCCTAAGCGGAAGGTCGGGGATTCGAATTCCTTCGGGCGTGCCAAAAGTGCCGTGATTTTTTCGAAAATTCCAGCCTGATTTTATAGCAAAAGATGCCCTGCGCAAACAAGACCTGCATCCCATTTGGCGTGCAGGTCTTGTTTATTTATCACATCATTGGATGTTACCCTTTTAAGATTATATCCAGCACTTGCTGAATGTTCTTTTTCCCAAAAGATACCTCCTCGTCATTGATGACAAGGCACGGTACACTCATCACGTTAAATTTTGCTTTCAGTTTTTCAAAATGGCGAATGTCATACACATGCGCCGACACATTTGGGTTCTCTGCGGCAATACGCTGAGCAGCCACAACCAGATCAGGACACATCGTACAGGAAAGTGTTACCATTATCTTCATATCTGTTTTCTTTGTTATGGCTGCGATCTGCTGCCGGACGGGTTCCTCCAATATCTGCCCGGGGCCTGCAGCATTATACAGTCCCAGCACAAAAGAGGTAAATTCGTGGCCGCTGGGAATGCCGTGGAAAGCAAGGCCGGTTTGGATGCCATCTTCCCAACAAATCTGCACACAGGGAGCAGTATCGGAGGATGCGGCTCTATCGGCTATTTGAACCTTCAGCTTGTCCGAAAGCTCCCCAAGGGCAGTTATGAAACACTCCAATTCTTCGCAGACCGGGCGATCGTCCAGATAGAGTTTTAACAGTAGTGGCCTTTCCATTCGGCTAAATACTGTGTCTAACTGCTGCCGCATTTCGGCGGTAAAGACCTCGCCAGTATCACTATCTTCCTGCCCATCCACCTTGACGGTGTTTTCCCTTTGCTTTCCTACCGGTGCTTCGGCTCGCAGACCTGTTTTTCTGTGGATATCTGCCACATACTTTTCAAGTGCTATTGCTGCCAACGCGCCGTCGCTGGTCGCGGTTACTACCTGCCGCAAAGGCTTGATACATACATCACCTGCCGCATATACGCCGTCTACGCTGGTTTTCTGAGATAGATCGGTTATAATATAGCCCTGTTCATTCAGTTCCACAACGCCTTTGACCATCTCTGTGTCAGGAGCATACCCAACAAACACAAATACACCAAAGGTTTCTTCACTTTTATACTCCGTTACCTTTCCGGTGGCGGTATTTTTATACCGTGCGTAGGTCAAACCGTTTTCGCCAGACACTTCTTCCATAACCGTATTGGTCAGCACCGTGATCTTCTCGTGATTTTTCGCTTGGTCAGCTACAGAAGCGGCGCAAGAAAAATCATCTTTTCGAATAAGAACAGTTACGTGCCGTGCAAATTTTGTCAAAAAAACACTTTCCTCCGCCGCGGCATAACCACCGCCAATCACAAAAATTTCCTTGCCGATGAAGAACTCTCCATCACAGGTGGCGCAGTAGGCAACGCCCCGGCCCTTGTGTTCCTCCTCTCCCTTAAAGCCAACGGTTCTGGGATGGGCACCGGTAGCCAGCAGCACGCCAAAACACTGAAAATCTCCCCGATTGGTATGCACCGTTTTGATATCCCCGGAAAAATCAAAGCGATTCGCTTCTGCCAGCAGGAACTCCGCGCCAAAGATTGACGCCTGCTGCTGAATGGTATCTGTTAATGCCTTGCCGCTGGTTCTTTCAATACCGGGATAGTTGACCACCTCGTGGGTAATGGCGATCTGACCGCCAAAAGCTTCCTTTTCCAGCACCAGCACCCGGAACTGTGCCCGGGCAAGGTACAGTGCGGCGGTCAGCCCCGCAGGGCCGCCGCCAACTACGATTACATCGTACAAATTCATTACAACTGACCTACCAGATCCAGGCTTGGTTTCAAGGTTTCCCCGCCGGGCTTCCAGTTGGCAGGGCAAACCTGATCACCGTGGGCGTGGACAAACTGGCAGGCCTGGACTTTCCGCAGCAGCTCCTCGGCATTTCTACCCACATTACCGGCGGTTACCTCATAGCCAACGATCTTACCCTCGGGATTGATGATAAAAGTGCCCCGCTCCGCAAGTCCGTCGCTTTCGATCAGCACTTCAAAGTCTTTAGAAATTGCGTGGGTAGGGTCAGCCAGCATAGGGTAGTTGATCTTTTTGATCCGCTCGGAGGCGTCGTGCCACGCCTTGTGGACAAAGTGGGTATCAGTAGATACGGAGTAGACCTCACAGCCGATGGCCTTAAACTGCTCGTACTTGTCCGCTAAGTCTTCCAGCTCCGTAGGACACACAAAGGTAAAGTCCGCAGGGTAAAAGAAAAACACGCTCCACTTGCCTAAGATGTCCTCCTTGGATACAAATTTGAAATCATTCTCGTGGAACGCATAGGTGCGAAAATCGGATATTTCCTTATTGATCATAGACATCTTTCAATTCCTCCAAAGGTCGTGTTGATTGCAAAAGGCGTAAATAGCCTGCACTTCATCGCCTTCACAAAGGGCGAATTTCGCTCTTGGCTCGTCATCCGGTGTTAGATGGGCATACTGAATAACGTGCTCCGTTTCTAAGCAGATCCACTCGATATAGTGCTCCCGGCTCATAGGATGTTCCACAGATCCAACGGTAATATGAACCGTATTGCCATCCATTTGATATACCGGAATATGCTTTTCACCGGAAGCTTCCGTTGTCCCCGGCTCTATCTCGTGCATTTTTTCACCGCAACAAAGGATCGGTACACCCTTGTCGCGAATCATAGCAACCATATTACCGCAATGCTTGCAGCTATAAAATTTTTGTTTCATATGCTCCCTCCTTCTAAGAAAAGTATGTCCCCAAAGCGATAAATAATACACCCATGACAGGGTATACTACTGCAAAAGGAAGTGGAAAAATGGAACAAAGAAACGAATATAAAAAGGGATTCCTTCCATATGCTTTGGCCGCTTTTCTAATTGGTATCGTTGGCGGCTTTTCTACAGTTCTGGGTCCGTCCTTTGTGCAGGATATCGGGATCGCTTACAGCAATACCACCTGGACTGCGCTTGCCCAAGCCATGTCCACCGCCGCCTGTGCGCCAATCTTGGGAAAGGTGGGCGATGTGATCGGTCGCAAAACCACCCTGCTTCTGGGCATTGCCGTCTTTACATTGGGAAACGCCCTCTCCGCGCTGGCAAACTCCCTTGTGTTTATGCTCATTGCCCGGTTTATCGTAGGCATCGGTACCGCTGCTATGGCTCCGGTGATCCTTGCTTATATCATAACGAATTTCCCCCGGGATCAAGTGGCAAAGGGATTCTCCCTGTATATGCTGATCTCCAGTGCCTCCGTGATCTTTGGGCCGACTTTGGGAGGGCTGATCATCTCCGCCTATGGGTGGCGTACTATGCTGTGGGGCTGTGTAGCCATCTGCCTGGGGACCTTTGCTGCTTGTGTGTTAACGCTTAGGAAACAGGATTCGCAGAAAAAGCCCCTTCAGAACTTTGACACGCTCGGCGCTGTGCTGGTTCTGATCTTTTTCAGCCTGCTGCTGTGCGTTCCTTCCTTTGGGCAGAATTTCGGCTGGTCCTCCAAAGCATTTATAGCTGTGCTGATTGCCGCAGTCATTAGTCTGCTTGGGCTCATCGCCGCAGAAAGAAAAGTCGTGCACCCCATTCTCCCGGGCAGCTTTATAAAGCGGGGGGCTTTTATTCTCAGTGTCCTTGCCCTGTTTCTGACCCAAGGACTGATGCAGGCAAATATGACCAACACCATTGTCTTTGTCAATTACACCCAGCCGGACAATTCAGTCATATCCGGCTATGCAATATCCGTTATGTATGTGGGTATGTCCCTGGGCGCTGTAATCTTAGGTCCTCTGGCAGACCGATTTGAGCCAAAGTATGTACTCACCTGCTCACTGCTTTTGACCGGCATCGGCTGTGGCATCCTGCTAATGTTTTCTGTCTCTACCTCCCTTTTGCTGCTGATGGCATCCCTTGGCATTCTGGGCTTTGGCTTAGGTGGCAACGGCACGGTTTTTATGAAGGTTGCACTGTCCGGACTGCCTCAACAGGAAGCGGGGGCAGGCACAGGCACCTACGGATTGTTCCGTGATCTTGCCGCACCTTTCGGCGTGGCGGTATTCGTGCCCTTGTTTACTAACCAAATCACCAATCTTATATCAGGCGGAGCATCCGGAGCAGATGCCGCTGTCCAATCCATTCATCAGCTTTCGATTGCGGAACTATTTTGCGTTGCCGCCGGGATCGCCGCTGTATTTTTTCTGCCCAAAATTCATACCAAAGGAGCATCCAAATGAGATTAAAGGAAAAAGTCGTACTGATCACTGCCTCTACCCGGGGAATCGGTCTTGCCTGCGTCAAAAAATGCGCAGAAGAAGGGGCGGCCGTCTATATGGCCGCCCGGAATATGGAACGGGCACAGCAGATTGCCAACACCCTTGCCGGAGTAAAATGCGTATATAATGACGCAACGAAGCCAGAAACCTTTCCCACCATGGTGGAGGACGTTGTAAAAAACGCAGGCCGTATTGATGTGCTGGTCAACAACTTCGGAACATCTGATCCCGGAAAAGATTTGGATTTTGCCAATACGGATCCCCAGATCTTTTTGGACACAGTAATGGTGAACCTGCGCAGTGTCTTTATGGCAAGCCAGGCAGCAGCAAAGCATATGGCCGCAAAGGTTGGTGGAAGTATCATCAACATTTCCTCTGTGGGTGGCATTGTCCCCGATATTTCTCAGGTAGCATACGGCACAAGCAAGGCGGCAATCAACTACCTTACAAAGCTGATCGCCGTACAGGAAGCCAAAAATCACATTCGGTGCAACGCGGTACTGCCGGGGATGACCGCCACCGAAGCCGTCGAAAAGAACCTGTCAGAGGAATTTCGCGGTCTGTTCCTGCGGCATATTCCCCTTGGAAGAATGGGACTGCCGGAGGAAATTGCGGAAGCGGTGTGCTACTTTGCCAGCGATGCAGCCGCCTATACCACCGGGCAGATCCTTACCGTATCCGGCGGTTTTGGACTTGCCACACCGGTTTACGGAGATCTTTCGGGCAAGCTTCACCGGCGGTAATGTGGTGGTATCTTAAATAATTTGCCGCCGGGTGGGATCGCACGATACCACCCGGCGGCTGTTAATAACACTCTGGAGCTGATGGTTGCTAAGGCTGGGTGCAGTTGAATTCCTTATCGGAGATTTCCTGGTAGAAGGCCGCTGTTGCGGTCTGCTTATGAGGCGTGATCCAAAGACCGCCAATACCGAGGGTCAGCAGTGCGCTAAGGATTTCCCAACCGATAAAGCTGATCTGCAGGCAGAACAGACGCCAACGGTTGCCGGACATGGTGCCCATCTCTGCTTCCTTCTGCCCATCCACCAGATCCAAATTGAACCGCATATAGCCAACCTCAACGATACTGCCAAGGATAAACAATGCGATGCCCACAACAACCGCAAAGATGGCAATATAGATAGCTACACTGGCAAAAATGTTCCAAAACGCGTGGCCGCCATCACATTTTGGTTATGGAGGCGCAGATGTTCCTCGGCAGTTGTGGTGCTTAGCAATTCTTTTGCTCTTTTTAATGTAAGCACGGTCGTATCTCCCTTCGATACGAGACCGCTTTCTGTTGCCTGTTTTTTTACCCAAGCACCTATCATCTTTACAATATATTGCTTTTATTCATACTCTATTGCAAGCTGTTTTGTATATATTCATCCATCGCTTCCGCAACCTGCTTGCTGTAGGCCACCGCCTCCACAACGGTGCGCGCGCCGTTTACCACATCTCCGGAGGCAAAAATGCCCGGCCGACTGGTGCGGCCCATTTCGTCCACAGTCAGCAAGCCCTTCTCGTTGGTGTTCAGGCCTGTGGTGGTTCTGACGATGGTGCTTTGAGGGCCTTGACTGATAGAGACAATCACGCTGTCCGCAGGGTACAGCTTGTCGCTCCCCACTATTTCCGTATATGTGCCGTCCTCGTACTCAATCAAATCCCGGAAGATGACGCCCTCATCCAAAATCTCCACAGGCTTCTTGTTAAATTCAAATTTTACACCCTCCAGCTTTGCATAGCTGTACTCATACTCACTGGCGGCGACGGTCTTACTCAGAGAGAAGCAGGTCAGCTCCCGGGTTCCGTGGCGTAGGGCGGTACGGGCCACATCCATCGCCGCATTGCCCGCGCCGATGACGATTACCTTTTGCCCCAGCTTATAAACATCGGGATTGTTCAGATAGTCGATACCATAGTGGACATTGCCAAAGGATTCGCCCTTAATACCAAGGGTATTGGCTTTCCAAACGCCGGTTCCGATGAAAATCGCCTTGTAGCCGTCCCGGAACAAATCATCCACGCCAATAGCACTTCCGATTCGGGTGTTGGGGCGGATTTTAATGCCTTTCATTTCCAAATGCCGGTACTGAATATCGTCCAAAACGGTTTTCGGTAACCGATATTCGGGAATACCGTAGCGCAGAACGCCGCCGATTTTGTCTTTTCCCTCAAAAATCGTTACCTGGTATCCCTTCCGGGCCAGAAGAATGGCAATGGTAATACCGGCAGGACCTGAGCCGACAATGGCAACCTTAATCCCGTTGGAGGGGGCAGGTCCTTTGGTCATTTTGGAGGCGTATGTGCTGGAAATATAGTGTTCGATAACCGAAAAATGCACCGGCGCGCCTTTTTTTCCCAGAATACAATGCCCCTCGCACTGCTTTTCGTGATTGCAGATCAAACTGCAGACGGTGGTAAGGGGATTGTTTTCAAACAGCAATCTTCCCGCTTTGTCCAGCTCGTTCTCTTTCAGCAGCCGGATAACCTCGGGTATGGGCGTATTGATCGGGCAACCCTTTTGGCACTGGGGGTTTTTACAGCCAAGACAGCGGTTCGCTTCGTCCATTACATGAAGTGCCATACTCATTTCTCCTATATGCTTTAGTCTTGATCATTGTAGCATTTTTTCCGTTTCAATTCAATCATACCCCAAAAATGTTCACAGATATTTTTCATTGTCGCAGTACGCGCACCGGGATTTTCTCCTAAAGGCTGGATAGCCGTCCAATGTTTCCTATTGCGCTGAAATTTGCCTTGTGGTATACTGAGGCTGTCAAGAATCTTTGACAGTCTAATAAAAGGAGCACAATAGTATGATTGATTTTAACAGCGAGGGTTTTTTTGCCCGTCTTAAAAAGGTAGACAACAATGAATTTGGGAAAATCATTAACGATTTCCTGATTGACGGCGAATCCATCATCGGCGCATACAAAAGCGTCCGGGACGGGGTGGTTTTTACTACCAAGCGGATCATTGCTGTCAACATTCAGGGACTGACCGGCAAAAAGCAGGATTACACCTCCATCCCCTACAGCAAGATTTCCACTTTTTCCTTGGAAACTGCCGGTGTTTTTGATCTGGACGCCGAGCTGGAGCTGTATATGTCCGGGGTAGGCAAGGTAAAATTCCAGTTTACCGGCAACACCGATGTAAAAGCCATTTGCAAGGCCATTTCCCAATTCGTTCTGGAATAATATATAAAGGAGCATTCCTATGCCGTGGCGTTACATTCAAGTAGACAGCATCGACCCTGCATTTAACTTAGCGCTGGAAGAATATGTGTTTGAAAGTTTATCCCAGGATTACAATTACTTTATCCTGTGGCAAAACGACTGCACTGTGGTCATCGGCCGCCATCAGAACACCTTTTCCGAGGTAAACGAGGCATTTCTCCGGGAAAAAGGCATCCGTGTGGTACGCAGGCTCTCAGGCGGCGGCGCCGTCTATCATGATTTGGGCAATTTGAATTTCACCTTCATTCAGGATGCCGCAGGCAAAGCACCGGATTTGGCACTGTTTTGCCACCCGGTGGCAAAGGCTATCCGTGCCTTAGGGGCAAATGCCCAGGTCAACGGTCGGAACGACATCACCGTAGACGGGCAAAAATTCTCCGGCAACGCCCAATATGTAAAAAACGGCCGGGTGATGCACCACGGCACTCTGCTTTTTGATTCCAAACTGGAAAACGCCTCCAACGCCCTCCGTCCCGATATAGAAAAAATCAAAGCCAAAGGCGTGGCCTCTGTCCGCAGTCGGATCACCAACTTAAAGCCCCTCCTTCCCCCCGGTACGACATTAGAAAATTTCCGGGAGGCTTTGCTAAAAGCCCTTTTTGAAAAGGAGCAGATGGAGGTTTACTCCCTTACCGATGGAGATATTGCTGCCATTACCGCCCTAAAGGAAAGCCGTTACGACACTTGGGCGTGGAATTGGGGCGCATCCCCCGCCTGCGATATGACCTTATCCGGTCGGGTGGAGGGATGCGGACGGATCGAGCTTCGTTTTCGGGTAGAAAAGGGGCGCATTGCAGAAGCCGCCCTATTTGGCGACTTTTTCTCCTCCGGCGACTTAACTGCTTTGACCGACAGCTTTTTAGGTCAACCGGCAACCGCCGAAGGCTTCCAAACCGCCACCGAAAAAGCAGATGTAAGCTGTATTGTAGGCCTTACCAAAGAAGCCCTCTTGGACATTCTATCGAAATAAAACAACAACCCCTCCCCATTGGGGCAATGTCATTAAGTTAGGCTTGTCATCCTGAGCGAAGCGCTGAAAGCGCGAAGTCGAAGGATCCGTTCCTTGCCGGGAATTACGGATTCTTCGACTCGCGTGTAATCAGGGTATGATTGCCACTGGCAATCATTAAGATTTTGATTCACTGCGCGGAGCACCACGCTCGCTCAGAATGACAGGTTTTTCTTAACTTAATGACATTGCCCCTTTAGGGAAGGTTATTTTATAAACAAAATTTCCGAATAGCTTGGGCTACGCCGCTTTCGTCGCAGCTTCCCGTTCCATATTTTGCCGCCGCCTTGACCTCCGGGGCGGCATTTTCCATTGCCACGGACACACCTGCCATCTGTAGCATGGTAATGTCATTGAGCCCGTCGCCCAAGGTCATCACATTTTCCATCGTACAGCCTAAATGGTCGCACAGCTTAACTAACGCTCCACCCTTGTGTCCGTTTACGTCGTTAATTTCGCCGTTATAGGGCAGGGCTGTACTGATGGCCACCCCGTCAAACCGGGTCTTTAGGTCCTCCAAAAGAAACGCCCGTAAATCCCCGTTTTTGGTGCAGAACTGAACCTTCTGCACACCCTCACCTTTTTCCCGGAGATAATTTTTCAGCTCCGGCACCGGTTTCCGGGAGTGGGCATACAGCGCCTTAAAATGGTCGCTGGTGAGATAATCCCCCACCTTTTCTAAATGCGCCGCTGTCATATAGCCCCAACCGCCCTGATAGCAGTCGTAAACCACATCAAAGCCGTCCAAGTATTCCATAACCGCCACAGCCTTCTGCCAAGTAAGCTCATTAGTGGCGATCACCTGGTCATTTTTCACATCATAGACCTCTGCACCGTTGACCGTGATGGCATAATTTATAAAGGGCAGCTGCCGTACCGCCTCCGGGATAATGACATAAATCCGCCCGGTGGTAGGCACGATCTCAATTCCCTTATTTGCCGCTTCTTCCAACGCCGCACGGTTTTCCTCGGACAACCGTTTTTCCGAGTCCAAAAGCGTGCCGTCCAGATCCATTGCAATGATCTTTATTTCTTCCATAAATAACTCCTGAGGGCGTTTAGTGTTGCCAGGATCATAACGCCCACATCGCCGAATACGGCGATCCACATATTGGCAATTCCAAGCGCGCCCAAAATCAGTATTATTCCTTTCGCCCCAAGGGCAAAGAGGATATTTTGCTTGACAATCGTCATTGTCTTTTGGGACAAGGCAATGGCCTCCGGTATTTTGGTGAGCTTATCCTCCATCAGCACCACGCCTGCGGCTTCAATCGCCGCATCACTGCCAATCCCGCCCATTGCAATGCCCACATCGCCCCGGGCAAGGATAGGCGCATCGTTGATACCGTCGCCAATCACCGCCACACGGCGTTTTTTCGCCATTTCTTCTTCCAGTACAATCACCTTATCCTGGGGCAAAAGCTGAGAATATATCTTTTTAATGCCGATATCATCGCCCACCCGCTGGGCAATATCCGGATGGTCGCCGGTGAGCATCAGGGTTTGGATTTCCCGATCTTCCAATATGGCCACCGCTTCCTTTGCATCTGGGCGAAGGACATCTCGGGCAGTAATATAGCCGAGATATGTTCCCTCCCGGGCAATATGGATCACCGTGCCGTTGCCCAGGCTTTGGGGAACGGTGATCCCCATTTTTTCCAAAAACCGCCGGCTTCCGGCAAAGCACAACTTGCCGTCTACCACACCGGAAACACCGCCGCCAGCCGTTTCCTGCACATTTTCGGCACTTTTGTTGCCCAAAACCGCCAAACACCGGGCAATGGGATGGGTGGAGTGTTTTTCCAGCGCCGCTGCAATTTCTTCCAGCTCCTCCTGAGAAATTTCCACAGGGCAAATCTCTTTGGGCTGAAATACGCCGGTCGTCAACGTTCCTGTTTTGTCAAAAGCAACCGTATTTACTTTGGAAAGGGCCTCCAGCGCGTCTGCGCCCTTAATCAGGATGCCCCGTCTTGCCGCGCCACCAATACCGCCCACAAAGGACAACGGTACAGACACCACCAACGCACAGGGGCAGGACACTACCAAAAATACCAGCGCCCGATGAACCCAACCGCTTAAATTCCCCACAAAAATCGGGGGAATAAACGCCAGCAATGCCGCGCCGATGACCACACAGGGGGTGTACCACCGGGAAAACCGGGTGATAAACCGTTCGCTCTTGGCTTTTTTCTCGGAGGCGTGTTCCACAAGTTCCAAAATCTTCGCCGCCGTGCTTTGGGCATACAGGCTCTCCGTCCGGATCTGTAAAACGCCGGTCTGATTCACGCCACCGCTAAGTACACGGGCACCCACCTTTACAAATCGGGGAACGCTTTCCCCGGTAAGGGCAGAATTGTCTATATTGGACGACCCCTGCAATACCGTACCGTCCAGCGGAATCCGTTCGCCGGGGCGTACCACAATGATTTCGCCTACCGCTACATTTTCGGGAGAAACGGTCATTTCCTCCTCGTCCCGCAGTACGGTAGCCCGGTCAGGCCGCAATTCCATCAGTCCGGCAATAGACGCCCGGCTTTTTGATGCGGCAAGGGTCTGGAAGGTCTCGCCGATCTGATAAAACAGCATAACCGCCACCGCTTCCGGGTACTCTCCGATGCAAAATGCACCGATGCTGGCGATCGCCATTAAAAACTGCTCGTCAAAGACTTTGCCCCGGCAAATATTTTTTGCCGCCGCCCATAAAATATCCCAAGCGATAATACCGTAAGCGACCAAAAAACAGCCTGCCAGCAACCAACCGCTGAGGAAAAACCCGGCCAAAAACAGTACGCTGGAAAATGCAATGCGGTAAAGGATGGCCTTTTCCACCTTCACCTCGCCGTGAAGCTTGGCCTCACAGCAGGCACAACCCTCCCCGTGGTGTTCGTGATGGTCATGGTGGTCGTGATCGCAGTGGCAATGGTCGTGGTGATCGTGTTCACAAGAGCAGTGGTCGTGATGATGGTGATCGTGATGATGTTCGTGGCTCATTTTTCTTCCTCCGTCAGATGGGCAAAGCCCACCGCTACCAATTCCCGGACGTGGTCATCGTCCAGCGCATAATATACCGTTTTCCCCTCCCGGCGGCTATTTACCAGCTTTGCCTGCCGGAGCTTTTTCAGTTGATGGGAAATGGCCGACTGCTCCATCCCCAGTAGCTCTGCAATGGCGCAGACACACAGATCTGAAACAGACAAGGCGTATAAAATCTTCATCCGGGTAGTATCCCCAAAGGACTTAAACAGATCCGCCAGCTCACACAGCCCATCATCCGAGGGCATTTGTCCCTTTAATTGCTCTAACTTTAATGTATGGTCGTGTTTCATTTCCGTTCTCCTTGTATGAATATATACTCATATGAATAACTGTTCATATATTAACATACATCCTCGGCGCTGTCAACCCTTTCCCATTCCATACATTCCCACCGCACCAAGCCATCCCCTTTGGGGTCGATGCCCACATCGACCCCTACATCCTCTAACGCACCCCGTTTCCCCTCGTAGGGACACCTGTCCCCGGGTGTCCGATAAAAACATAAAACATTAAAAGCGGACACCCCGGGAGGGGTGTCCGTACATTTTTAGGTTGCCGGTCGGATCTGCTCGCCGATGACAAGGGTTATCTGCATTGTCTTACCGCCACGGTAGACGGTAAACTCCACGCTATCCCCGGGCTTACAGGCACCTACCGCCGCCACAAGGCTGCTACTGTCCACCTCTGTGCCGTTAAAGTGGGTAATGATGTCATCCGCCCGCAGACCGTACTGGGCGGCAGGAGAACCCTCTGTAACAGAGGTAATCAATGCGCCCTTGGGCAGGCCCCAAATCTGCATCTGGCTTGTTACATCCTGCACGGAAATACCCACAAAGGGCTTTACCACCACTCCCTTTTCGATGATGGAAAACACGATCTCCTTCACCCGGTTCATAGGGATGGCAAAACCGATATTGTCAATAGAGGCCTGGGTGCTGCTGCCGTTGTTGGAATACTTGGCATTGGTAATGCCGATGACCTCGCCGTACATATTAAACAGCGCGCCGCCGGAATTGCCGGAATTGATGGGGCAATCGGTTTGCAGCAGGGTCATTGTACTGCCGTTTTGCATTGTAATTACCCGATCCTTGGCGCTGATGTGGCCTGCGGTAAGGGTAAAGCTCAGTTCGCCCAGAGGGTTACCAATGGCAACCACCCCATCACCCACATTCAGGTTCGTAGAATCGCCCATTACCACCGGGGTCAGGTTATCGCCGGTAATTTTCAGCACCGCAATGTCGTTGCTCTGGTCATAGCCGATGAGGGTGGCAGGAAATTCCCGCTTATCGTACAGGGAAACGGTAATTTTGCTCATACCCTCCACCACATGGTAGTTCGTCAGCACATAACCGTCGCTGCTGAGGATAAAACCGGAGCCGGCAGACTGGGCAGTGGTCTGATTGCCCCAGAACCCGGAGCCGGTGGCAGATGCGGTAATTGCCACAGTGGAATTTACATTGGCGGCGTAAACCTCGGCTGCGGTTTGCAGCTTGCTTGTATCAATATCCTCGATTTTGATAATCGAGCTTTCCCGCTGCCCCTCCAGCATTCCGGAAATGTACTGCACAGGCGTTTTGCTCTTGCCTGCCAGCATTTGCAGGGTCAGCATTGTACCGCCTACGCCGCACAAACCGCCCAGCAGCGCGCAGCACACCGCCAGCGCGACAATTTTCACAGCGTGGCCTTTCTTTTTCTTCTTTTTGGGCTTTTCCGGTGCGCTGGGTGTGTAGGAAAGGATTGGCTCAGGTCTAAAATGGTAAGTGCCGTCGTCTGCTACAACCGTTTGGGGTTCCGGGCTTTCCGGAACAGGGGGTTCTGCCACCTCCGGGATGGGTTCTTCCGTCATTTCCGGGGTCGGCTCTAAATTTTCGTTCAAAAATTCATTTTCCATAGCAAAATTCTCCTTTGCTTTTCTGTAATCCTATTCTACCAACCGTTGCTGAATTCATACTGAAATATCTATGAATATACCATAAACGAAATGTAAATACAATGTTTTTCAGCTTCCATTCAGTATTCTTTTATATTATAATAGAAAAAACAGAGGTGGTATTTTTGAAAATTCTGATTATCGAGGACGAAAAGCTCCTTGCCGACTCCCTGGGAGAGCTGTTGGAAAAAAAAGGCTTTCAGGTAGAAATCGCCTACGATGGAGAAACCGGAAAATCCTTTGCAGAGCTTGGCATTTATGATTTGCTTATTTTAGATGTGATGATGCCGGGGCTCAACGGCTATGAGGTTGCCCGGCAGGTACGGGCAAGCCGGTGCTTTACCCCGATTTTAATGCTCACCGCAAAATCCACGCTGGAGGATCGCATTCAAGGTCTGAATGCCGGCGCGGATTATTACCTGACAAAGCCCTTTGATTCCCGGGAGCTGCTGGCCTGTATCAATGCGCTTCTGCGCCGTCAGGGCGGGCAGGTGGACGAGCTGCGTTTTGGCAACACCTCTTTGGATCTTGCTTCCTGTACATTAAACTGCGGAGAGAATTCTCTGCGGTTATCTGCCAGAGAATTTGATGTAATGCGTTTTCTCCTGCAATCCGGAGACAAAATCCTCTCCAAAGAGGTCATCCTCGCCCGTGTTTGGGGATACGATTCCGAGGCGGTGGAAAACCACGTAGAGGTCTATGTGGGTTTCCTGCGGAAAAAGCTATCATCCATCGGCTCCAATGTCCGCATCCAGGCCGTCCGGCGGCTGGGTTATCATTTGGAGGTGGCAGAATGATTGGAAAATTGCGAAAAAAGTTCGTCTTGGTTACTATGAGTATTGTTACCGGGATGCTCCTTATTATTTTCACCCTAATTTACGCATTTACCGCCTGGAATCTAAATACCCAGGCAGATAATCTGCTGGAAACGCTCCTTTCCAGCCCCCAGCCGGTCAAAACAGCGCTGCCCTACTTCACGGTATCCAAAAATCCCAGGGGAAATCTGTTTGTAGAAGGCGCAACGGACTTTGATATTGAAAATGAAGCGCTTGTGCAGGCACTTTTGGATGCAGTAAGCTCCAAAAATCGCTACAGCGGTGAAATCCGTGAATATAACCTCCGCTACCGTGTGCGCGCCAATCACTTGGACTTGAAAGTGGCTTTTGTGGACATTTCCAGCCATCAATCCACCCTTTGGGGGCTTGTTCAAATCAGCATCCTTGTGGGTTTGCTGGGCTTGCTCGCCTTTGGCGTCATTTCTATCAAACTGGCAAAATGGGCTGTAGCGCCGGTAGAAGATGCCTGGCAAAAGCAAAAATCATTTATATCCGACGCTTCTCACGAGCTAAAAACCCCGCTGGCGGTGATTATGAGCAACGCAGAGCTGTTGCAGAGTGAGGAATTGGCGCCCAGCGACCGCACCCGGTATTCCGGAAATATTTTGACCATGTCGAAGCAAATGCGGCACCTGGTAGAGGGTATGTTAGAGCTTGCCCGGGCAGATAACGGAAAAATACAGACGTTTTTCCAACCTTTGAACTTGGGCAATCTCATTTCTCAGGCGGTGCTCCCCTTTGAGCCGGTACTGTACGAGCGGCAGCTGATTTTAGAGGCAGAAATTGCGCCCGACATTCCCTTTAGCGGCAGCGAAAGCCACCTGCGGCAGGTCGTGGATATTCTTTTGGAAAATGCCGCCAAATATTCCGCGCCCGGTATCGTAAAGCTGACCCTCTCCCGCCAAAACCGCTATGCGCTCCTCTCCGTTTCCAACCCCGGAACCCCCATTCCCGCCGAGGACAGGGAGAGGATTTTTGAGCGCTTCTATCGGGTAGATTCTGCCCGGGAGCGAAACGGCAGCTTTGGCTTAGGTCTTTCCATTGCCCGCGCCATTGTTGCCGACCACGGCGGCAAAATCTGGGTAGACAGCAACGAAAGCGGCAACTGTTTTTTTGTCCAACTTCCATTGTAGCCCCCACATTTTTGACACCTTGTATCTCATCGCAGAGGACAGGTTCTCCTCCCCGTTCCCCCGTTGTCATTTCGACCGAGCGTATGCGAGTGGAGAAATCCGTTCTCCAAAAAGAAACGGATTCTTCGGCTTCGCATCTTCGATGCTTCGCTCAGAATGACATTTCCAATTTATAATTGAAAAAAGCCGGAGCTTACCGCTCCGGCTTCTATGTTATAATGTTGCCGCCATAACTGCTTTTATGGTATGCATCCGGTTTTCCGCTTCGTCAAAGACGATGGAACGGTCGCTTTCAAAGACCTCGTTGGTAACCTCCATACAGTCAATGCCGAATTTTTCGCCGATTTCCTTGCCGATTACCGTATTCAGATCGTGGAAAGCAGGCAGACAGTGCATAAACTTGCATTGTTTTCCCGCTTTTTCCATCAGCTCCATAGTTACCCGGTAGGGAGAAAGCTCCGTAATTCGCTCCTGCCACACGCTATCCGGCTCGCCCATAGATACCCACACATCGGTGTAAATTACATCGGCGTTTTCAACCGCCACATTGGGGTCAGTAATAAATTCCAGTACCGCGCCGGTTTCCTTTGCAATTGCTTGACAAGCCGCAATCAGCTCCCCGTTGGGGAAATACTTTTCCGGGGCGCAAGCCACAAAGTGCATACCCATTTTGGCGCAGCCCACCATCAGGGAGTTGCCCATATTGTACCGGGCATCGCCCATATACACAAGCTTTTTGCCCTTTAAGACGCCGAAATGCTCGGTTATAGTAAGGAAATCCGCTAATATCTGGGTGGGGTGGAATTCGTTGGTAAGGCCGTTCCAAACCGGCACACCGGCATAGGCCGCCAACTCCTCCACGATGCTCTGACCGAAGCCACGGTACTCAATACCGTCATACATCCGGCCCAGCACCCGGGCGGTATCTGCAATGGACTCTTTCTTACCCATCTGGGAGCCACTGGGTCCCAAGTAGGTAACGCCCATACCCAAGTCCGCGCCGGCTACCTCAAAGGCGCACCGGGTGCGTGTGGAGTCCTTTTCAAACAGCAGCACGATATTCTTGCCCTCACACAGGCGATGGGGAATGCCCGCCTTCTTTTGCGCCTTAAAGGCTGCCGCATCGGCAAGAAGTCCTGCAATTTCCTCGCTGCTTAGATCTAAAAGCTTCAAAAAATTCTTGTTCTTTAATTTCATATTACAGCACCTTTGCCAGGAAAGCCTGCAGCCTCTCGCACTTGGGCGCACCGAAAATTTCTGCCGGTGTTCCCTCCTCTGCCACAACGCCGTCATCTAAGAACATCACCCGATTGGAAACCTCACGGGCAAAGCCCATTTCGTGGGTAACCACCACCATAGTCATACCGTCTTTAGCAAGCTCCTTCATAACATCCAGCACCTCGCCAACCATTTCCGGGTCAAGGGCGGAGGTAGGCTCGTCAAAGAGCATCACATCCGGCTCCATGCAAAGCGCCCGGACAATGGCAATTCTCTGCTTCTGTCCGCCGGAGAGCTGGTTTGGGTAGGATTCCGCCCGGTCTGCCAGACCGACGCGGGCAAGCAGCTCCATTGCCTTAGCCTCCGCCTGTTCCTTGGGAACTTTCTTTACAAGGGTGGGAGCAAGGGTCATATTGTCCAAAATCGTCAAATGGGGGAACAGATTAAACTGCTGGAACACCATACCCATCTTCTGCCGATGGAGGTTCAAATCCACATTCTCATTTGTCAGGTCTTCCCCTTCAAAGAAAATGCTGCCGGCGGTGGGAATTTCCAGCAAATTCAGACAACGCAGAAAGGTGGACTTGCCAGAGCCGGAAGCGCCGATAACGCAAACCACATCCCCCTTATAAATGTCAATATCAATACCCTTCAGCACGGGCAGGTTTTCAAAATCCTTTTTAAGACCCCGTACAGAGATGATTGTTTCCTTATTTTCCATCGCTCTTCTGCAGTCTCCTTTCGAGAATTGTAAGCAGTCTGGTCATAATAACCACAATCACCAAATACACCAATGCCAGAAAAATAATCGGGTTGATGGCATCACCGGTCTTATTTCGTATATTGGTAGCCGCCTTGGTTACATCCACAACCGCCACATAGCCGGCAACGGAGGTTTCTTTCAATAGCGCGATACATTCGTTACCGATGGCAGGCAAAATGTTCTTGATTGCCTGGGGGAAGATGACTTTTGCCATTGCCTGTCCTTTGGAAAGACCCAGGCTTCTTGCCGCTTCCATCTGCCCTTTGTCTACCGCATTGATACCGCTGCGAATCAGCTCCGCCATATATGCGCCAGAGTTAATACCAAAGGCAACGATAGCAACAGGCACACCGTCTCTGGCGGAAGCAAAAATTACAAAGAAAAACACAAGCAGCAGTACCGTAACCGGGATTCCGCGGATTACTGTGGTGTAAAGATCGCATATCCAATTCAAAAAGCGCAGTTTTTTATTGCCCTCGCAAAAATACTTTGTAATAGCAATCAACGCACCAATGAGTACGCCGATCACCAATGCTCCCAACGTAATGATGACCGTAATTTTCAGGCCATCTACCATCCATAAGTAGCGGTCATCTTCCAAAAAAGTTTCCGCCAGTTTATCAAACCAACTCATTACAAATTTTCCTTGTCCTTTATCGTTTTATAAACCCAAGCAGGCTCCGCGCTTTCACGCGGAGCCGCATGGGAACTTTTAGGGCTTTACATAAGTTTCGCCATAGTTTTCAAAGATAGCAGCGACGGTGCCGTTGTCAATCAGCTTTTTCTGAATCTCATTGATCTTTTCTACCAGATCCTCAGAGCCGAATGCGAAGGCAAAAGCGTAGGGTTCTTCGGTCAGCTTCTCATCCAAAATTACCAGACCGTCGCCCTCTTCTACCATCTGCATAGCGGTCAGGTTGTCAACGACCCAAGCATCTACCTTGCCGGTGGTCAGCGCTGCCTTTGCATCGGCATTTGCATTGAATGCCATAACCGCAATACCAGCGTCGCCGCAGCCGGATTCTGCAGTGGTGCCCGTCTGTACGGAAACGGTCTTGCCGGTCAAGTCTGCCTTGCCCTGAATAGCGCTGCCTTCCTTAACAACGATAACCTGAGCCGCATTGTAGTAAGGGTCGGTAAAGAGCATATTCTTTTGGCGCTTCTCGTCTACGGTAATGCCGGACATAGCGCAGTCATACTTTGCAGCCTGAATACCAACCAGCACAGAGTCGAAGTCCATCTGTACGATTTCCAGCTCAACGCCCAGTTCCTTGCAGATCAGCTCCATAATGTCCACTTCGATACCGACAACCTTGCCGCCCTCCAAACTCTCAAAGGGAGGGAAGTCAGGGCTGGTAGCAACAACCAGCTTACCGGCCTTTTGTACATCTTTCAGCGTAGCGCCCTTAGGGCCGCAGCCTGTGAAGCAAAGCGCCATCATCATAACAGCCAGAACCAATGCAATAATCTTTTTCATAACAATTTTCCTTTCTTATTCCAAATGATTTTTTACGTGCTTAATTTGCTTTTCCACCGAGGCTACGCAAGTGCCGCCGGCGCTGATCCGCTTTTCCACGCAGGTCAGCAGATCAATTTCGTTATACAAATCTGTATCAAACAAATCTGTATAGCTTTTATATTTATCCAAAGGAAATTCTTCCAGCACCATATTCTCCCGGATGCAATCGGCAACGATCTGTCCGGAGATCTTATAAGCGCTGCGGAAGGGCATTCCCTTCTTCACAAGGTAATCCGCCAAATCTGTGGCGTTAATGAAGCCCTTTTGGGCTGCCCGTTTCATATTGTCCCGAAGGGCGGTCATAGAAGCTACCATCGGGGCAAATACCTGCAGGCACATCTTTACGGTATCGCAGGCATCAAATACGCTTTCCTTGTCCTCCTGCATATCCTTGTTGTACGCAAGGGGCAAGCCCTTCAGGGTTGTCAGCAAGCCCATCAGGTCGCCGTACACTCTGCCGGTCTTACCACGGACAAGCTCTGCCATATCCGGGTTCTTTTTCTGCGGCATAATGGAAGAGCCGGTGGTAAAGGCGTCCGACAGCTCGATAAACTTAAACTCCCAGCTTGCCCATAGGATAATCTCCTCAGAAAATCGGGAAAGGTGCATCATAAGGATTGACAGCGCGCTCAAAAGCTCCGCGCAGAAATCCCGGTCGGACACGCCGTCCAAAGAGTTCAGGCAAATGCCGTCAAAGCCAAGCTTTTCCGCCTCAAAATACCGGTCGGTATCGTAGGTCGTGCCGGCCAGCGCACAGCAGCCGATGGGTGATACATTCATTCGTCGTCGCGCATCCTGTAATCGATCCACATCCCGCAAAAGCATCATCCCATAGGCCATCAGCTGATGGCCGAAGGTAATGGGCTGCGCCCGCTG
>SVKZ01000013.1 GCA_015068165.1 Oscillospiraceae bacterium | reverse complement strand
AATAAACTGCAGCCAGCAATGCTGCTGATTATGGGCGTTGTGATTATTGCGCTGTTCCTGGCGGTTTACTCGCCGATGCTCTCGATTATGACGGGACTGAATGTATAAGAGGTAGATACTTATGAATATAAATTCTGAACTGTTACAGCTTTATGTCCATAAAAAGCTTGTCAAACGCAAGGATGCGGACACATTCCTGGAGGAAGCCAAGCGACTGAATATCAGCATCCGGGATTATCTGCTGACAAAAGAGATCATTACGGAAAACGAAGAGCTGGAAGCTTTAGCGGAATACTACTGTATGCCCGGCGCCCAAATTGATATGCTGGACATTGATAAGGAACTGTTTGACCTGTTTACCTTCGACTTTATGAAGAAGCACAAGATCGTTCCTATCGGTTATGACAAGAAGGGTACCCTTTTGGTAGCTTCCGGTAAGCCCCTTAACTGCCATTCTCTTTCTGCGATTTCTGTACAGCTGTGCTGCAACTGCGATTACATTCTGGTGCCCCAGGTGCAGATTGACCGGTATGTAGAGTCTGTTTCTGCGGTAGTTTCCACCTCTGCCGCCCTCAGCGACCTGAATACGGAAAAGGAAGAGCAGCAGGTGAGCGCCCTGCAGAATATGGATCAGGGTGCGCTCGAGGGAGATGTTATCAATAACCCGGCAGTTCGTTTGGTTGACTCCGTTATTCGGGAGGCCATTCCTTACCGGGCCAGTGATATTCACATTGAGCCCTTTGAAAAGTCGGTTCGTGTCCGTTACCGTATTGACGGCGACCTGCAGGATCGGGCAGAGTTCCCCATTGAGGCCTATTCCGCTATTTGCGCAAGACTAAAGATTATTGCCGGTATGAATATTGCAGAGCGAAGGGTGCCTCAGGACGGCCGTATCAATATGAACATTGGCGATAAGGAATATGATTTCCGTGTTTCTTCTTTGCCTACGGTTTTTGGCGAAAAGTTCGTTATCCGTGTGCTGGATAAGACCTCTTTCCACTTTACCCGGGCGGATTTGGGCTTCACCGAGGAAGAAAATGTGATTATCGACAAGATGCTGGCCCGTCCCCACGGCATTATCCTGCTGACAGGCCCTACAGGCTGCGGTAAGTCCACCACCCTTTACTCTTTCTTAAAAGAAGTCAACGATCCCAAGGTCAACATCGTTACCGTTGAAGACCCTGTGGAATTTACGATGGCAGGTATCAACCAGACTCAGGTAAATACCAAAGCCAATATGACCTTTGCGGCGGCGCTGCGCTCCATTCTCCGTCAGGACCCGGATGTTATTATGATCGGTGAGATCCGCGACGAGGAGACGGCGGAAATTGCTGTCCGTTCCGCAATCACAGGCCACTTGGTGTTCAGTACATTGCACACCAACGACGCTCCCGGTGCTATTCTTCGTCTGCAGGATATGGGTGTTGACAACTATCTGGTTGCGGACGCTCTGGTGGGCGTTATTGCCCAGCGTCTTGTTAAGAGGCTGTGTCCGGCCTGCAAGAAAAAGGGCCGTGCGACACCGAAGGAGCTGGAGATTTTGGGCGTTACGGATGAAAATACCACCATTGCCCGGCCCCAGGGCTGCCGCTTTTGCAACAATACCGGCTATAAAGGCCGAATTGCCGTCCACGAGGTTATGTATATCAACGAGCCTATGAAGGCTGCGGTTATGCGTGAGAGAAATTTGGATGTTTTGCGTAAAATGGCATCGGACAACGGTATGAATACCCTTTGGGAGTCCAGCCGCAATCTGGTACTCAAAGGCGTAACGAGCATTCAGGAAATGATGATGCTCAATGCGGAGTAGATCCGGCAAAAGGAGGAAAAAAGATGGCCAAACAACACTTTTATTCCCGCGTTCCTGCTGCAGGAAGTCTTTATAATCAGGCGGACGGATTTGATACCTTTGCCCAATCGGAAGGTCTGACCCGGGAGTTTGTAGAAAAGGAACTCTCTGCGGTATATGAGAACAAGTTGGGTAAGCGCGACGCGGAAGCGGTACGCACAGATACGATGCCCTTGGTATATAGCCAGAGCTGTCTGCGTTCCGGTGCGTTGGTGCAAAGCTGCGTTTCTTACTTTCCCAAGGACTATACCGGTGAGCGCAGCGGATATCTTTGTCATAGCCTGATTCTTTCGGAGGAGGATCAGCAGAAGATCTTCTTTGAAAAGGACAAGGCCCTTCTTAACCCCCGGATGTTTAAGACCGGCGGTGTGAAGCTGGGAAAACAGCAGGCAGACGACAAGTATCCCGAAAAGGCCTATGTGCCGGTAAAAGCGGAAAGCGCCAAGACGCTGCTGCGGCAGTACGATGCGGGTGTGCTGAAAGGCTTCCTGTTTGGCCTGCTTTCTGTTTTGTGCGCAAAGGGAAAGACAGTGTGTTTCCGGCTGCCCTACGAAGAACAGGAGATTTCGGAGCAGGCGCTGCAGTTTATCAGTGCAATCAGCTCTGTAATCCCGCCCCAGCTGCGGAAGAATATTTCTTTTGTTACTTATGTGTCAGAGCCTTCTCAGTATGCCCACGTTAAGTTAAAGTGCATTTCCGAGCGCTTCCCGGAGGCTTCTCTCAGCAAGGGCATCTTTGTGGATTTCAATGCCGATGTGGTAATGGGTATGCCCGGCCAGGATGTGATTGACAAGGCACCGGTGAATTTCTTCTACTCCCTGCTGGGAGATACGAAAACCCGGGATGAGTTCTTCCTCTTCCTGGAGCAGGTAACGGCGGCACTGCCGGAAATCAATCTGACGATGAAGACTTTGTCTGACCTGGTATTCCTGTTTGGCGGTATAAACGGGCGCTTTGATCAGGAAAAGATTTTGCCGGAGGATGAAGATATCGCCGCCTTCTTGGCGGTTTATGAAAAATACCGGGTTGCTTTGGGCGAGGAGGTGCGGCGCTATGCCTATCGCTTCCTGCGCCGATACACGGAAAATCACATTGCGATTCCCCGAAATGTCTTTACCCGGATTTCCCGCCTGTATCCCGAGGAGATGCCCGGGCTTAAGAGCCTTGTTATGAATGTGGTGCTGGAGATGATCCACACCGATACGATGCGGGATAAACTGTTTGCGTTCCTGCAGGCCAATTATGAAAATGAAGACAAGGCGACACGGGCAAGAATCAGCAGCGATCTTTGCCAGGTGTTCTATGGCGGCTTCCTGCAGACCCAGATCCTGGACTTCTTCGGTCAAAGCTTTGCCCAGGAGACAGAGGAAATCCGGGCGGCTATCTTTGATAAGCTGATGCTCGCCATCCGCACGGAAAATGTCCAGGCAAAAATCCTGGCATTTGTGCAGGACCATTACAGCGTACTGACGCAGGAGCAGAAGGAACGCTTCTATGGAGAGATTTTTGCGCTTCTGCCTGCTTGCGACGACCTTACCCGGTTGCTGATTTTGCAGATCAACAGCCAAATGGCTCAGGAGGACAAGGAATATCAGGCGCAAATCGTAGCAAAGCTTATGGAGCTGCTGACGGCGGATTATGAAAAGGAAGAGCATCTTTTGATGCCCCTTATGTGCGCGGAGCCGGGCTTCTGCCGGGAGCTGGTACAAATTCTTGCCTTCGGCCCCTGGAGCGAAAGCCAGCTGCATACCGAGTATATTGCCCTTCTTGCCGGAATCGAGACTTTGGAAAAGACCCGGGAGATCGTGGCAATTCTGGGGCGCATCCCCGGTGAAAAGACCGAGGAAATTCTCAGTGAAAATGTAGAAGTGCTGTATGCAGACGATGTGGAAACTACGGATATTTACCGCTGGTTTGAGGTGGAAAACCTCCTGAAAACAGAGCTTATGCCCGTTTGCGAAGCTCTGGCTGTGCAAATCCGGGAGAGCGTGGTAGAAATAGCGGTTGTCAGCAGAACGGAGGATATTTTTGATGTTACCCTCCGGGTGGACGGCCCCAAGGTGCTCAAGCGCTATGCGGCGGAGAATCCCTATTTGGCAGAGAGCCGGCAATATGCATCTGTCTTTGATATCGTTCGGATGACCGATGCCATTCGGGAGGGAAAGGCTGCCCCTGTCCTTCGGGAGATGGGCGCACTGCTGCAAAGAGGTGGCGACCACAGCCGCCTGAGTGCGTACATTGACGACCGTCTGCTGGATTGGGAGGAGCAATCTCTCAAGCGGGCTGTGCTGTGCCAAATGTGCAGTAACATACTCAGAAGCGGCTCGTTTATCTCTGAAGAGCTTTACCCAAATGCCAAGGCGAAATGCACACCGCCTATGCCGAACAATATATGGGAACGGGTGAAAGCAAAGGCACGGGATAAGAGCGCTCAGGAAGCCGGCGAGGTTATTTTGAAGGTGCTGACCCTTGCCTGTCGGACGGATAACACGCTGGCAAGAATGGTTTACAAAGACCGTCAAGGCTTGCAAACTTTCCTTTGGGCGATGCGTAAGGCCTATGGCAGAGATATGGAGGGATGGCTTCGGGAGGTGCTGGAGAAAGCGCCGGCGCAACTGTCTGCCATTATTAAAGAGGAGATGGCGGCCTATAAGCCGGAGCCACTGTATGAGCGATTGAGCAGTCAAAACAGTATTTTTGCCAAGCTGCCTGTGTTTGCCAAGCGGTCAGAAAAGACTTCCCGCCGTTCGGAGAGCTTCTCCGGACGCCCAGCGCGTCCTTTTGAAAAGTCTTCTGTTTTCGCAAAGCTTAAGGATAAGGTGAAAAAGAAATAAGAAAATGCACCACGGAATTTCCGTGGTGCGTTTTTATACTCTCCTCTTTGGGGAGGGTGGATTTTGCGTTGCAAAAGACGGGAGAGATTTGACCTCATCCGCCCCTTGTCAGGGGCACCTTCCCCAAAGGGGAAGGTCGTCTGGGAGGTCGCCCCTACATTTATTAACTACAATGTCATTCTGAGCGTGGTGCTCCGCGCAGCGAATCTAAATTATAAATGATTGCCAGAGGCAATCATTCCTTAATTAAAGGCAAAGCCGTAGTCGAAGAATCTACGCATTGTCGTTTTTTTACAACAGACCTTTGATGCGAAGATCCTTTAACTACGCATCTGCGATGCTCCGCTCAGGATGACAGGGGAGAGGGAGCTTTCGGCTACGTGCAGGATGACAGAACGGGTGTTCTTGCAAAGGGAGAGGAATAATTGGATAAATTTTCAAATAGACTATTGACAAAAGGGGAGGATGGGTGTATTATATTTGCGGTTAGCTAAGACTAACTAATTATTCGTATAGGTGGTTAGTTGTGGCTAACTTCTAAGAGAGAAAGGGGATCGGTTTTGTGAATTTAACTGCGGCAGAGCTGGGAAAAGAATATATCATTGCCGATATCGATACCGATGACGAGGAGCTGAACAGCTTCCTGTTCTCTCTTGGCTGTTATGGTGGCGAGCCGATTACGGTGATCTCCCGCCGGCGGGGCGGCTGTACGGTATCCATTAAGGACGGCAGGTATAATATTGACAATCAGTTGGCAGCGGCCATTATCATCGGCTGAAAATTGCCGGGCAGGCTGCCGACCTGTTTTTGTTGTTTGGTTAGCGGTTGCTAACTGCATATAAAGGAAAGGAATTTTTATTCAGGAGGAAAAAAGAATGAGAATTGCGTTTGCGGGTAATCCCAATAGCGGCAAAACCACAATGTACAATGCCCTCACCGGCCGTAATGAAAAGGTTGGCAACTGGGCGGGCGTTACTGTGGATAAAAGAGAAGCGCCCATTAAGAAGGCCTACGCAGGGGATAAGGAAATAATCGCCGTTGACCTGCCCGGTGCTTACTCTATGTCTCCCTTCACTTCCGAGGAGAGCATTACAAGCAGCTATGTGCAAAATGAAGCGCCCGATGCGATTATTAATATTGTGGACGCTACCAATTTAAGCCGCAGCCTGTTCTTTACGACCCAGCTGTTGGAGCTGGGCGTGCCGCTTGTGGTGGCGCTGAACAAGCACGACATTAACGAAAAGAAGGAAACCAATATTGATACGGCCGCCCTTGCCAAAAAGCTGGGCTGTCCGGTCATCGACACCACCTCTACCACAGGTGATGGCCTGAAGGAATTGGTGGATGCGGCGGTTTCCGTCATCGGCAAAGCGCCTGTTGCGCCTTACAATCCGGGCAAGGTGGATCTGAGCGATAAGAAGGCGGTTATGGAGGCTGACAAGAAGCGTTTTGCTTTTGTAAACGGCATCGTCAAGAAAGTAGAGACCCGGAAAGTACTTACCAAGGAGCATAATTTCCAGGATAAGATCGACACGGTACTGACCCATCCTCTGGCAGGTATTCCCATCTTTGCGGTGGTGATGTGGTTGGTGTTCTGGATTTCCCAGGTCGGCCCCGGTGTGTGGCTGGCGGAGGGCTATGAATTTGAATCCGGCACGGTCATTCCCGGCTTGGTAACCTATATTGAAATGTTCGGAGAGTGGGTCGGCGGCCTGTTAGAGGGCGCGAATGTTGCTCCCATTTTCCAGACAGTTATCATTGACGGCATTATCGGCGGCGTAGGTGCGGTTGTTGGCTTCCTGCCCCTGGTTATGGTAATGTATTTCCTGCTGGCGCTATTAGAGGATTGCGGCTATATGGCCCGTGTTTCCGTGGTGCTGGATCCCATCTTTAAGAAGGTGGGTTTGTCCGGCAAGTCTGTTATTCCCCTGGTTGTGGGTACTGGCTGCTCCGTCCCCGGTATTATGGCTTGCCGCACCATTCGGGATGAGCGGGAGCGCAGAGCCACCGCTATGCTGACACCTTTTATTCCCTGCGGCGCAAAAATTCCCGTAATTGCACTGCTTGCCGGTCTTTTCTTCCCGGAATCTACCTGGGTAGCCCCGGTTATGTATTTCTTAGGCATTATTCTGGTATTTTTGGGCGCGCTGCTTATTCGCTGGATCTCCGGCTACAAGTACAAGAAGTCTTTCTTCATTATCGAGCTGCCGGAATATAAAGTTCCGTCGCTCTGGAATGCCTTTAAGTCTATGTGCAGCCGTGGCTGGTCTTATATTGTAAAGGCTGGCACCATCATTTTGGTGTGCAATGCGGCAGTTACTATTATGCTGAATTATTCCTGGTCCCTCCAGGAGGTAGAGGCCACCGAGTCCATTCTCCACGATGTGGCAACACCCTTTGCCGTTCTTCTGATCCCTCTGGGCTTTGGTATGTGGCAGCTTGCCGCGGCAGCGGTTACCGGCTTCATCGCAAAGGAAGAGGTCGTGGGCACTTTAGGCGCGGTCTTTACGGCGCTGGCGGTGGATGAAAACTTTGAACTGCTGCAGACCGGCAACGGCGAAGCTGTTCTGGGCATTACCGCAGCGGCAGGCCTTGCTTACCTGATTTTTAACCTGTTTACACCTCCTTGCTTCGCCGCCATCGGCGCAATGAACTCCGAGATTAAAAGCAAAAAGTGGCTCTTTGCCGGTGTTGGCTTGCAGTTTGCCATTGCCTATGTGCTGTCCTTCTTTGTATATCAGGTCGGCACGGTCATTACTACCGGCACAGTGGGTACGGGCTTCGTGGCAGGTGTTGTAGCAGTAATTGCTATTATTGCGGTTGTGGCAGCTCTGTCTATCCGTTCCAATGCCAAGGCAAAAAAGGAACTGGCGGGCACAAAGAAATAATTATAATAAGGAGGCATACCGATGAATCGTGCAGATATTATCGTTGCGCTGATTTTGGCGGCCGTCATTGGCGGCGCAATATTTTACATAGTCAAAGCAAAGAAGCGCGGCCAAAAGTGCATCGGCTGCCCCTATAGCAAGGCCTGCGGCAGTGCCGGGAATTGTTCCGGCAGTTGTGGCGGCTGTAAGCACTAAATAACAATGTCCCGGACTTTTGTCCGGGACATTTCACCCCCCAAAAATATGGGAAAACAAGGCTCCCTCTGACGAGGGAGCTGTCTAATTGCCGATATTAGGCAATTAGACTGAGGGAGAGAAAAACAGCGAAACTATCTTTGTTTTACAAACTTTTCCGACCTTTTTGCTTTCTCTCCCCCAGTCAGAAATCAAAGATTTCTGCCAGCCCCCTCGTCAGAGGGGGCCGCCAAGGGAGAAATCGTACATTTTGTTTGCATTTTGCCGGGAATGTGGTATGATAAGGCTATATAGATTGCATTGGGAGGAAAACCTATGCTGGATTTTATCAGAATTGCGTGTATTGTGCCTGAAGTGCAGGTGGGAAACCCCTTGAAAAATACCGGGGATATTTGCGCCTGGCTGGATCGGGCGGAGGAAGCAGGCAGCGATCTTGTGCTGCTGCCGGAGCTGGCCATTACCGGCTATACCTGCGGCGACCTGTTTTTACAGGAAACGCTGCTGCACAGCGCAGAGGAAGGCTTAAAGACCGTTGCCGGTTATACAGAAAAATACCCGGCGCTGACGGTTGTGGTGGGTGTTCCCCTGCGGCTGGGGGGACTACTTTATAACTGCGCGGCGGTAATTTCCGCAGGCTGTATCCGGGGTATTGTACCCAAAACCTATCTTGCCGGAGAAATGGGGGAGAGCCGCTGGTTTGCTCCTGCGTCCAAGCTGTTGGTTACGAATATACGCTGCGCCGGGCAGGAAGTACCCATTGGCAGCGATTTGCTGTTCTCTTTGGCAGACGGAACGATCTTCGGTGTGGAGATTTGCGAGGACCTGTGGCGGCCTGTATCGCCCTCTGCGCGGCTGGTGGCGGCAGGTGCGGAGGTTATTCTCAATCTTTCCGCATCCAATGAGCTGGTAGGCAAGCGGGCCCGGCGGCAGGAGCTGGTGTGCAGCCAATCTGCAGCCAACTGCTGTACCTATGTGCTGGTATCTGCCGGTTACACCGAGTCCACACAGGATACGGTATTCTCCGGACACAGCGTAGTGGCGGAAAAGGGCAGGATTCTCAAGGAAAACGAGCATCTTTTGGATGCGGGCTATATGATGGTTTGCGACAGCGACTTAGGCAAGCTTCGCTATCTGCGGCAGAAAAACGGCTATGCCGGTGTGGCAGCCCAGCCCTGTCGGGTGGTGGAATGCGGCGATGCGCCGCGCAGCGACGGTAGTTTGTATGAACTAAATAAGCTTCCCTTTGTGCCTAAGACTTGGGATGTCCGGCAGGCTCGCTGCCGGGAAGTCTTTGAAATTCAGGTGCGGGGCTTGGCACAGCGGCTGAAAACGGTGGGAAGCAACGCAGTCATCGGCGTTTCCGGCGGCTTGGACTCTACCCTGGCACTGCTGGTGGCGGTGGAGGCAATGGCGGTTTTAGGAAGACCTGCTTCCGATGTTCACGGCATTACGATGCCCTGCTTTGGCACAACAAACCGAACTTATCAGAACGCCTTGACACTCATGGAGAAGCTGGGGATTACCGTAAAGGAAATTCCCATCCGGGATGCGGTAAAGGTGCATTTTGCCGACATCGGACAGGATATAGAAAAATTTGATGCCACCTACGAAAATGCCCAGGCCCGGGAACGAACCCAGGTGCTGATGGATTATGCCGGCATTCACAAGGGGATTGTAGTTGGTACCGGAGATTTGAGCGAATTGGCGCTGGGTTGGTGCACCTACAACGGCGACCATATGAGTATGTACGGCGTCAATGCCTCCGTGCCGAAAACCCTGATTCGCTTTGTCATTGAGACATTGGCAGAGGATGCCCGGTTTGCGTCTGCCCGGGAGGTTCTTTTAGACATTTTGGATACACCCATCAGCCCGGAGCTGCTGCCCCCGGACGCCCAGGGCAAAATTGCCCAGCAGACCGAGGATTTGGTTGGTCCTTATGCCCTCCACGATTTCTTTATCTATTGTGCGGTGCGCTATGGATTTAGCCCGAAAAAGATTTATGCGCTGGCTTGTCGTGCGTTTGCAGACATGTTTGATAGTGCAACGGTGAAAAAATGGCTGGTCGTATTCTACCGCCGTTTCTTCTCCCAGCAGTTTAAGCGCTCCTGTATGCCTGACGGCCCGAAGGTGGGTATGGTCTCTTTCAGCCCACGGACAGATTGGCATATGCCCAGCGACGGTTGCGGAAAGCTGTGGATTGAGGAAGCAGAAAGTTTATAAAAATTGTGCCCTCCTGATTGGAGGGCACTTTTTCGCTTACTGCAGACCCTGCTCGTAAGCTTCGATCATCTTCTTGACCATCTGGCCACCAACGGAGCCGGCCTCACGGGAGGTCAGGTGGCCGTTGTAGCCGTTGGTCAGGTTTACGCCGACCTCGCTCGCTGCCTGCATCTTGAAACGGTCCATTGCCTCACGAGCCTGAGGAACATTGATCTGGTTGTTCTTGTTGCTCATAATCATTCTCTCCTTTTTTTGTTGGCACACTTTTGCTGTATCTCACTTCCGGAGCAGGTAATCTTTTCCCCATGGCTACCTTTGAAAATTTTGAAATACACAAAGTATTCCTGCAATTTCCAAAGTTGCTCTGAGAAAAAATCGTTACCTATCCGAAAGCGATATGCATCTGCAAGTGTGCATGCTTTCTTGGAAAGAGGAAACACTTTCCGAAGAAAGCATTTTTCTTTCCGCAAACATAGCTTTTCCGACAAAGTTGAAAATATGATTTGTTAATTTTGGAAAAAAGATGCCGCACTGCGTTAATGCAGTGCGGCGGTTTTATTAGGATTTCCAGTAATAGACGCGGCATTCGTAGGGCTGCAGTAGCTTTTCCTGGGCGGGGTAGTTTGTAAGAATCAGCCGGGAACCCATCAAATCGAAGCCATTGGGAAGCTTAAACTTTGCGGGCTTGTCGCTGAAGGAGCAAACAACCAGCAGCTTTTGACCGGGCATCCGGCGGCTGTAGGTGTAAACCTTGCTGTTTTTGGGGAAATGCTCCTGATAGCTGCCGAAGCGAACCACCGGCAGAGTTTTCCGCAGGCGAATGGCCTTTTTGTAGAAATTCAGGATGGAGTTGGGATCTTTTTCCTGCTGGGCAACATTAATCTTCTTATAGTTGGGATTAACGAAGAACCAGGGGTCGCCGGTGGTAAAGCCGGCATTTTCGGAAGCATCCCACTGCACCGGTGTCCGGGCGGAGTCCCGGGAGGCGCGCCACATCTTCTGCAGCCGCTTCTTTGGAGATTTCCTCAAATTTTTGTGGGCGTACTGGTAGCGGGTCTGGACATCCTCGTACATCTCCGGGTCCTCGGGCTTCCAGTTAAGCATACCGATTTCCTGCCCCTGATAAATAAAGGGGGTGCCCTGCTGGAACAAGTACGCAGTGGCTAAGGTTTTGCCGCTTTGCTTCCAGTATTTTTCATTGCCGTACCGGGAGATGATCCGGGGGTGGTCGTGATTTTCGATGTAGAGCATATTCCAGGCCCTACCGTAGAGCTTTTTCTGCCAGGAGGAGAAGGCTTTTTTCATTTTCCGCAAAGAAAACTTAGTAGGGAGATAATCGGTAAACAGACAGTCGGCACATTGGCATTGGAACTGGATCATCATATCAATCTGACCCTTGTCTTCGTCAATGTAGCTAAGGGCCTGCTTGGGCCATACCAAGGGGACTTCCGCCAAGGTGAAGCAATCGTAATGGTCAAACACATCCCGCTTAAATTCCTCTAAGTACTCGTGGATATGGGGGCCGTGGCTATAATGGCGTATACCCTTGTGGATGGGAAACAGGCGGTCGTTGGGCAGGCCTTCTTTCTTGGAAATGAAGGTAATCACATCTTCCCGGAAGCCGTCCACACCTAAATCCAGCCAGAAGCGCAGGATGTTTTTCACTTCCTCCCGGACAAGGGGGTTATCCATATTGAGATCCGGCTGTTTGACTGCGAACAGGTGCAGGTAATATTCGCCCCGGACTTCGTCCCAGGTCCAGGCCTTGCCCTCAAAATTGGAGTCCCAGTTGTTGGGGAGCTTGCCGCCCGGTCCGGCAGGACGCCAAATGTAAAAATCGGTATAAGGATCAATGCGTTCACGGCTCTTTTGGAACCATTCGTGCTCGTCGCTGGTGTGGTTGACCACCAAATCCATGATCAGCTTCATACCTCTTTCGTGGCAACCGTCCAGCACTTTCCGGAAGGCTTCCATACCGCCAAATTCCGGCGCAATGTCTAAGTAGTCAGCAATATCATAGCCACAGTCTGCGCCGGGAGAGGGGTAAATAGGGGAGAACCAAATGCCGTCGCATCCTAAGGACTTGATATAGTCCAGCTTTTCCAGCACACCCCACAAATCGCCCATACCGTCGCCGTCGCCGTCTTTGAAGCTCCGGGGCCAGATTTGGTAAAAGACCATATCCTTATACCACCGTTTTTTATTCATTCCAATTCCTCCAAAAGGTTAATTTTGTTTGCATAGATTCGCTGTCTGGCGGTTTATAGCCGGTAGGGGCTGATGTAGCGCTCCTGACTGGAAGGGGCAGGCTTGGCGTAAACGCCGGATACAAGTCCCATCATTGCATAGAGCGAAATGATAGACGAGCCACCGTAGCTGATAAAGGGGAGGGTAAGACCGATAACGGGCAGCAAGCCCATACACATACCTACATTGATTACAATCTGGAAAATCAGCGCGGCGGCACAGCCAAAGCAGACCATTCTCCGCAGGTAATCCTGGCTGCGGGTACCCACCCAAAGAATTCTCGCGATAATCAAAAACAGCAGCGTCAGCACCAGCAAACAGCCCATAAAGCCCAATTCTTCGCCGATAGCGGAGAAAATGAAGTCCGTATGCTGGGCAAAAAGGGCATCGGGGGTTTGGGTGCGGTTGCCGTTAAAAAGACCTTGCCCTAAAAGACCGCCGCCGGTGAGGGAACGGATGGAACGCACCGTGTGATACCGGGGGCCAAGACCGTTGGGGTCCAAGCTGGGGTCAAAGAGCACCTGAATACGGTAGCGTTGGTAATTATCCAGCATCGACCATAAAATAGGTGCGCCAACCACCGCAGCGCCACCGGCAGCCAAGAACCAAAAGATGCTCACACCGCCGGTAAAGGCCATCACAATAAAAATAAAGACAAAAATCAGGGAAACACCTAAGTCCTTGGAAACCAGGATATTCAGCACCACCAGCGCACCTGCCACAAGTCCGATATGTCCGACGGAAATAATGTGGGAAGGGCGGTTTTGGTGAGATGCCATAATGGAGGAGAGAATCAGCACCAGGGGGATTTTTACGATTTCGGCAGGCTGAATGTGAATGCCGATGATGGGAACGGGAATCCAGCTTTTGTTGCCGGTGCCGTTGTCTGTGCCGAAGGGAATGAGCAGCAGGATCAGCAGAAAGCTGAAAAGAATCAGTTCCCGGCGGTGTTCGGAAAAAAAGTCCGTATCAATGGCAGAAAAGATGGCATAAAACACCACGCCGATGCCTGTGGCTACCACCTGAATGAATACATAGCGGGTAAAACCGCTGTTTGTAACATTGGTGGTGCTGGCAATGACCAAACAGCCGAATGCGGTGGTAATCAGGCACAGTAGAAGCAGAATCAGGTCTGCCTTACGGAAAAAATTGCGGACAAATTGGGTGATATAACGCACGGCACGACCTCCTTCTGCAGTAATAAAATCATTGTACCACGGAAAGGGAGAAAAAACAAGGCGGTTACTTTTAATAAATTGAGAATTGAGCGTAAATGCCTTCCCCCGGGGGAGGGGATGACCCTCCCCTTTGGGGAAGGTGTCAAAAATCTTTGATTTTTGACGGATGCGGTAAGGGTGTCTTGGTTTTTAGGGAAATTATTGTTATAATAGACTTGTAATATTTTGGATTGTTTTCCGTCTTATAGGGTGAAGGATCCTTACATTAACAGAAAGAGGGGGGATTGCATTGGAGGATGATCGCATCATTGCGCTGTACTGGGAAAGAAATACGAATGCGATTGCGGAAACAAACAATAAATACGGCGCGTATTGCTTTTCGATAGCCAATAACATCTTACATAGCAGAGAGGATTCCGAAGAATGTGTCAATGACACCTGGTATAAAGCCTGGAATGCAATTCCTCCCCAAAGACCGGCAAGATTTCAGATGTTTTTAGCAAAGATCACACGCAATCTTGCCGTTGACCGCTTTCGCCTTTCTACTGCCGAAAAGCGGGGCGGCGGGGAAATGCCCCTTATTTTGGACGAGCTTTCTGAGTGTATTGCAGGCGGTACGGATGTGGCTTCCGCATACGAGGGCAAAGAATTGGGAAGATGCGTTAACCAATTTGTAAAAGCGCTTCCGGCGCGGGAAGGAAATGTATTTTTGCGGCGGTATTTCTTTGCGGAAACGGCAGCGAAAATCGGAAAACGCTATGGGTTAACGGAAAACAATGTAACCGTTATTTTAAGCCGGGTACGGAAAAAACTACGGTTACATCTTCAAAAGGAGGGATTTATTGGTGAATGAAATGGATTTATTTAAGAGCATTGGCGAAATAGAGGATACTGCTTTGCAACGCAGTGAGGGCAGCAATAAAAGAAATTGGCGTCATAGAAAATGGTATTCTGTTGCGGCGGTGGCGGCGGTTTTAGTTTGCGTGATTGGTATATTTTGGGCGGTACAGCCTGACGAAGAAAAACCGCAAAAGCCTTGGTTTGCTGTAACGGCCTATGCAGAAAATGGCGAGCTTATGGAAGTAAAACCCAATGAAGGCTTTTTCAACTCAACGCCTAAGGGAATTGCAGGCAATTATGGCTTTGACCCGGATAAAGATTTGTTCAGCTTTATCTACCGTTCGCCCCTTTGGGAGGGAATGAAAGATATTTACGGGGAGTATGATTTGCTGCTTTCCTATAATGGGCGCAATTGGGACGGAACAAATGACCGCAATATCGGAGTTTTTCACTTGTCTTCCGACGAAGAGGGTTATGCTTTTGTGGTTAGGGGATGGACAGATGATGAAGCGGATTTGACCATTGCGGTTTACAGTGCAAAGTCTGGAGCTTTTTTGGAGGAGACATCTATTCACGTTTGTTACATTCCAGAGAAAGGAGGTTATGAGCTGACCGTATCGGAAACAAAGACAAACGAAATTCCGTAGAATAACAACTTGAAAGGAGCAGTATATGAAAAGAACATTATTGTTATTAATATCCACAGTAGTTATTATGCTATGGCTTACCCCGTTAACCAGCGGTTCGGCTGTACAGAATTCCGTCGATGCAAATGAAACTGGCTTGCTAAACAAAAGCAATAATTATCAACTGTCAAACGAACAATTAAATGCGCCTACCGATAGGCTGGTTGATATTATCTTGAGCTATCCTTATTTAGTGGATTTGTTTTGCGGCAGTGGAACGAAGGATGTTGCATACGATCTCTTGAAGGAAAACTTTAATGGCTTGGCGGAATTAGAGAAGCGGACGGACGCGTTGCCTGTTTTGCGAGAAAAGTTTCAAATTGCCAAAAGTGAGACCATTGAGGCAGTATTCCTGGAAAGACTTATTTCAATATACAGCAAAATGTTTCCGCTTGGATAAATGTTCAGATAGGTATAACTTCACGAGATATGGAATAAGGACCGTCGGGGACGCCGGTCCCTACAGATAAAAGAAAAATCGGAGGATTCCTTTTTGGGAATCCTCCGATTTTATTTATGCCAAATAGATTGCCTTGCAGGCGAGCATTGTCATATAGCAGTCCAGCTTGGACACAAGCTCCATAGGCGCGTGCATAGAAAGAACAGGCACACCTGCGTCTACGGTAACGATGTTCCGGTTTGCCATATAGGCAGCTACGGTGCCGCCGCCACCCTGGTCGACCTTGCCCAGGGTTGCGATCTGCCACAGGACACCTGCGTTATCCAGCGTGGTGCGGACGTGTCCCATCGCTTCGGCAGAAGCATCGGATGCGCCGCTCTTGCCGCGGGAGCCGGTGTACTTGCAGATGGAAATGCCACGGTTGAGCATAGAGTTGTTCCGTCTGTCGCAGGTTTCGGCAAAGTTGGGATCAAAGGCGTTGGAAACATCGGCGCTGAGGCAGAAGGAATTTTCATAGCAACGGTTCAAAGAAGCGCCGGTGCTGTCGCACAGATCCTGCATAAAGATGTCGAACACCCGGCTCTGCATACCGGAAATGCCCACAGAACCGATTTCCTCCTTGTCAGCTAAGACACAGACGGCGGTGTGGGTGGGGATACCCATCTGAAGCAGAGGCTCGATTTCCGCGTAAGCGCAGACACGGTCATCGTGGCCGTAAGCGCCCAGCAGGCTACGATCCAGACCGACCTCACGGCAACGGCCGGCAGGTACGATGGTCAGCTCGGCGGAGAGGAAATCCTCTTCGATCAGGCCGTACTTTTCATTCAGCAGCTTCATAATGTTCAGCTTTACAAGATCGCTGCCTTCGCCCTCAATAGGCTCGGTGCCGAGAATTACATTGAGCTGCTCACCTACGATACCCTCTGCCAAAGTCTTTTTCATCTGGTCGGCAGACAGGTGGATAAGCAAATCGGAAACGCAGAGAATGGGGTCATTATCGTCTTCACCGACGGTGATGGTAACGAGCGTACCGTCCTTGCGGTAGACCACACCGTGAAGTGCCAGGGGAACGGTAGGCCACTGGTATTTCTTAATGCCGCCGTAGTAATGGGTCTTAAAGTAGGCAATTTCAGAATCCTCATACAAGGGATTGGGCTTTAAGTCCATACGGGGAGAGTCCACGTGGGCAGCGCAGATATTTGCGCCCTCGTTAAGGGAAGCAGAGCCGATAACGGCAAGGATAATGCTCTTATCCCGGTTGTTCTTGTAGACCTTATCACCGGGCTTCAGCGCCATACCGGGGACGAGGGCCTTAAAGCCGTACTTTTCGGCGGTGGCTACGGTCCAGGCGGTGGCTTCCCGCTCGGTCTTGCAGGCGTCCATAAAAGCGGCGTAGCGCTTGCAGTAGCTTTGCATTTCTGCTCTTTGCTCGGCAGTTAAAGCAGTATAGCCGTTTTTGGGAGCGGCCAGCAGGGAAGTGCGCAGTTCTTCAGTGGTCATAATAAGCTCTCCTTTATTGGTCGATTATGGTTTTATTATATCCGTGTGCCACAAAAATGCAAGGCATTTTTCCCGGAAGGCTTCTTCGGTGCTGTTATTTTCTAAAACAAAATCGCAAAGGGAGGCAAATTCCCCGTCTGTGCGCTGGGCACGAATGCGGGAGAGGGCATAGCTTGCCGAAATTCCATCCCGGGCGGTGAGCCGCTTCACGCGGACATCTTCCGGGGCAGTAACGGCAACAGTAATGTCGCAAAGCTCGGAAAGCTCACCCTCGAAAAGACCGATGGCATCAATGGCAACCAAAGTGTTCTCTATGGGAAGAAGGCGCAAAACCTCTGCCTTTACGGCCTTGTGGGTGATGTCATTCAGCGCTTTCAGGGCTTCTTTGTCTGCAAAGACAATATTGCCTAATTTTTTTCGGTCTAAACTGCCGTCCGTTACGGTGCCGGGGAAGCGGCTTTCGATGGCGGAGAGCAAGGTCTTGTCGTACTGCAAAAGCTGGTGGTAGACCCGGTCGCAATCAATGACCGTGCCGCCCAATTCCTCCACCACAGCCAATAGCGTAGATTTTCCGCAGCCTGTGCCGCCGGTAATGCCGAGGATGAAGCTTTTCTCTCTGGGGTTAATATGCCGGAAGCCGGCGGCCTTTCCTAATCGGTTTTGGACAGCTAAGGCCTTGCCGCTTCCTCTGGGGCAGCGGGCGAACACTGTACCAATGCTGGGGTCGTCCAGCTCCCGCAGAGCGGCGAAAAGACCTGCCATCAAAGAGTCCGGGTCTTTTTCTGCTCCGTAGGCAAGGGGCGCAAATTCACGGAAGGTGTCCAATTCCTCCTGGAAGCAGAGAACCCGGTTGCCGGGATGGAAATGTTTTTTGATATATGCCTTTGCGGCAATCAAATCCCCGTCTACAATGATAACACTGCAATCGGGGGCGTAGTGGCGGTATTTCATACCGGGGGCTTTTACGATTTCGTCCTTTTCCACCGAAGCGGTGATGGCTTTATCCATAAGAATTTCCCCAACAATGGGGTACATATCCCAAGGGGTAATGCCGCCGGGACGGAGGAGACGGGGGGTGTCCTCTGTCAGGTCTAAAATGGTGCTTTCCACACCCACCCGGCAAGAGCCACCGTCCACAATGGCATCAATTTTACCGTCGTGGTCGTGGAGAACGTGCTGGGCGGTGGTAGTGGAGGGCTTGCCGGAAATGTTGGCCGACGGCGCAGCCAGGGGGCAGCCGGAAAGTTTAATAATCTCCCGGGTGATGGCATTGTCGGGGCAGCGGACAGCCACTGTGGGCAGCCCCGCGGTGGTGCATTTGGGAACTAAGTCCTTTGCGGGAAGCACCATCGTCAGCGGGCCGGGCCAAAAGGCTTCGGCTAACTTATAGGCCGCTTCCGGGATATGGTGGCAGTATTTTTCCATTTCCGAAGCATCGGAAATGTGCAAAATCAAAGGATTATCCTGAGGGCGACCCTTTGCCAAAAAGATTTTCCCAACGGCTTCGGGATCGAGGCCGTTGGCGGCAAGTCCATATACGGTTTCCGTGGGAATTGCCACAAGTCCCCCGGCTTTGAGAATGTCTGCGGCGGTTTGGGCTGTATCCGGGGCATTGCCGGGTAAAAGTAAGGTGTTCATAATATAGCTCCAATTTAATGATGAATGATATATCGCTGAAGCGATATGATATACTTGCGCGGCAAGCATAATATAATATCCGTTTCCTTCATATGCCGTAGGCATATATCATCCACGCAAGTGGACATCATATCGAAGATATATCATCCGTTCCGTAAAGGAACGGATATCATTGATTAAAAAAGGAGCAGCGTGGGCTGCTCCTTTTTTAATCACACAGTGGGCTGGTTGGCAGCTTCGATGATCTGCACGAACTTTTCGGGAACCAAAGATGCGCCGCCGATGAGGCCACCGTCGATGTCGGGCTGTGCCAGCAGCTCGAAGGCGTTCTTTTCGTTCATAGAGCCGCCGTACAGAATGGATACGGTACGGGCAGTCTTGGAGGTGTAGAGCTTGCGGACAACGGTACGGATGCTCTCGCAGACTTCCTGTGCCTGCTCGGGGGTAGCGGTCATACCGGTGCCGATGGCCCAGATGGGCTCGTAAGCGATGACTACCTTGCGGATCTTCTCCTCGGGTACGTTCTGCAGACCTAACTTGATCTGCATAGCGATCCATTCGGAAGTGATGCCACTCTGACGCTGCTCCAGGCTCTCGCCGCAGCACATAATGGGGATAAGACCTGCTTCCAGGGCAGATAGAACTTTGGCATTGACATCCTGGTCGGTTTCGCCCATAGCGCGGCGCTCGGAGTGGCCGATGATTACGTACTTGCAGCCGGCATCTACCAGCATACCGGTGGAAATCTCACCGGTGTAAGCGCCGGAGGGGTTAGCGTTGCAGTTTTCTGCGCCAATGCCGACTCTTGTCTCACGCATAGCGCGGACAGCGGCGGGAATGCAGATAGCGGGAACGCAGAGTGCTACGTCGCACCAACGGCCCTTGGGCAGCAGTGCCTTCAGGTTCTGCATAAACTCCTTGGTCTCGGAGGGGGTTTTGTTCATTTTCCAGTTGCCGGCAATAACGGTCTTACGGTATTTTCTGTTCATAATTGTTTTTTCTCCTATAGATGCATCGTGAAACGATGATTATTGACAAATTCAAGGTAGCGGCGGGAGCAAGCCCCCGCCCTACGATTCTAAACGAAAGATTTTACTTATCCTGCAAGCAGGCAATGCCGGGCGTCGTCAATGCAAGCATACAAACTTTCGTTTTGATGCGAGCATCAAAACTCACACTGTATGCTGCATTTCCTCTTCCCCACAAAAGCCATTCGCTTTTGCGGGGACCCCGGAATTGCTCCGTCCTTACTTGTCTTGCAGACAAGCGATGCCGGGCAATTCGAGACCTTCCAGGAATTCCAGGGAAGCGCCACCGCCGGTGGAGATGTGGGTGATCGCGTTGGCAAAGCCCAGCTGCTCACAAGCTGCTGCGGAGTCGCCGCCGCCAACGATGGTAACAGCGTCGCTGTCTGCCAGTGCCTGTGCAACCGCGATGGTGCCCTTTGCCAAAGTGGGGTTTTCGAATACGCCCATAGGACCGTTCCAAACAACGGTCTTAGCGGACTTTGCGGCAGCGGCAAAAGCCTCGCAGGCCTTAGGACCGATGTCCAGACCCATCTGCTCAGCGCCGATGGCGGTGCAGTCCACATACTCTACAGCGATCTCAGCGTCAATGGGGGAAGGGAAAGCGGTGGCAACTGCGGTGTCTACAGGCAGCAGCAGGTTTACGCCCTTAGCTTCTGCCTTTGCCATCATTTCCTTGCAGTAGTCCAGCTTCTCATTGTCAACCAAAGACTTACCAACATTGTAGCCCTGGGCCGCCAGGAAGGTGTAGGCCATACCGCCGCCGATGATCAGGGTGTCAACCTTTTCCAGTAGGTTATTGATAACGTTCAGCTTGTCGGAAACCTTAGCACCGCCCAAAATAGCAACGAAGGGACGCTCGGGGTTAGCCAATGCCTTACCCATCACGGAGACTTCCTTCTGCACCAGGTAACCGGAAACAGCGGGAAGGTAATCAGCAACACCGGCAGTAGAGGAGTGCGCGCGGTGAGCAGTACCGAAGGCATCGTTTACAAAAATGTCAGCCAGGTCGGCAAGAGCCTTACTCAGCTCGGGGTCGTTCTTGGTCTCGCCCTTAATGTAACGAGTGTTCTCTAAAAGCATTACGTCGCCGTTTTGCAGAGCGGCGGCCTTAGCTTTGGAATCTTCGCCGGCAACGTCGGAAGCCATAATGACTTCCTTACCCAGCAGCTCACTCAGCCGGTCGGCCACGATCTTCAGGCTCAGCTCGGGTTTCCATTCACCCTTGGGCTTACCCATATGGGAGCAGAGGATGACCTTTGCGCCGTTATTAATGAGGTACTGGATGGTGGGCAGAGCGGCCACGATCCGCTTGTCGGAAGTGATCTTGCCTTCCTTGGTGGGAACATTGAAATCGCAACGGCACAGAACACGCTTGCCGGCTACTTCAATGTCTTCAATAGACTTTTTGTTATAGTTCATTGTTATTCCTCCATAATTGGTTATTTACGCATCTTGCCAAAATCCTGCAAGTGGGGAAAATCCAGTTGCCGCAGAGCTTCAAAAACGGTGATGGCTACGGCATTGCTCAGGTTCAGGCTTCTTGCCTCCGGACGCATAGGAAGCCGGATACAGCTATCCCTATGTTCTTCTAAGAAGCTTTCAGGCAAACCCTTGGTCTCTTTGCCGAAAAACAGATAGCAGTCCTCCTGAAAATCTGCTTCTGTGTAGCACCGGGGGGCTTTGGTAGTCAGGCACCACATTTGCTTTACATCGTTTTTGCTGAAAAAGTCCGCTAAGTTTTCGTAATCGTGGACATCCAAAAGGTGCCAGTAGTCAAGACCTGCGCGTTTGAGGGCCTTATCCGAAATGTCAAAACCCAGGGGGCGGATCAGGTGGAGAGAGCATCCGGTGGCGGCACAGGTGCGCGCGATGTTGCCGCAATTTCCGGGGATCTCCGGTTCAACCAAAACAATATGAAGCAATGCTTTCACCTCGCTGATGAATTCCTAACTTGCTCGCCGCTCTATTGTACGGCAAAATTCCAATAAAATCAATGCAAAAATTAAGAAAAACCGGATTTTTTCATAGTATATACATAATAATTCGCTTCCGACAGGCAAATTTGTGAAAATTGCAAAGGATTTTTCTAAAAATGGAAGAAAAGATTGACTTTTTTACGGGTTTATGAGAAAATAAGCGGTACAATATACGAAAAATGAGGGGATTTTATATGTTCCAATCCAGAACCCATACCTGCGGAGAGCTTCGCCTTTCCGATGCAGGAAAAAATGTTACCATTACCGGCTGGCTGGAGAATGTCCGTGAGGTAGGCGCTAATTTTGCCTTCTTAGTCCTGCGGGATTTTTACGGTACTACCCAGGTGGTTGTAGAAAATGAGCAGATGATGCAGCTTATTAAGGGCGTGCATAAGGAGAGCACCCTGTCTGTTACCGGTACCGTCCGGGAACGGGAGAGCAAGAACCCCAAGCTCCCTACCGGTGAGATTGAGGTGGTTCCCACCGATATTCAGGTGCTGGGTAAGTGCATCCACAACAGCCTGCCCTTTGAAATCAATAAGTCCCGGGACGCGGACGAAAATGTGAGACTCAAATACCGCTACCTCGACCTGCGTAATCCTGCGGTCAAGCAGAATATTATCCTGCGCTGTCAGGTGGTTGCGGAGTTGCGCCGCCTTATGACCGAGAAGGGCTTTTTGGAGATCACCACACCCATTCTCACCGCTTCCTCTCCCGAGGGCGCAAGAGACTATTTGGTGCCTGCCCGGAATCACCCTGGCAAGTTCTACGCCCTGCCACAGGCACCTCAGCAGTTTAAGCAGCTGCTGATGACCTCCGGTTTTGACCGTTATTTCCAAATCGCACCCTGCTTCCGGGATGAGGATGCCCGTGCGGACCGCACCCCCGGTGAGTTTTATCAGTTGGATATGGAAATGGCCTTTGCCACCCAAGCGGATGTGCTGTCTACTTTGGAAGATGTGATCCGTCCCGTATTCCAGAAGTTCGGTAAGTACGAGCGGGTTTCCGAAGCACCCTTCCGCCACATTCCTTTCAATGAGGCGATGGAGCGGTACGGCTCCGATAAACCCGACCTGCGTATTGACCTGGAAATCACCGACATTACCGACGCCGTTGCCGGCAGCGAGTTTGGTCCTTTCCAGAATGCAACCGTAAAGGCTGTAGCGGTAGATAACTTTAACGAGGGCCGCAAGTGGATCGACAAGCTTCTTGCGGACGTGGAAGTGCAGACCGGCAACAAGGCTTGCTGGGTAAAGGTAGACGAGAACGGCTGCCTTACCGGCGGTGTTTCTAAGTTCCTCACCCAGCAGACTGAGGCCCTTACAGAAAAGCTGAACTTAAAGCCCGGCAGCTTCGTCTGTATGGCCGCCGGCAAGAAGACCGCCGCCCAAAAGACCGCAGGCGTGATTCGCACGATGATGGGTAAGCGCATCCCCGGCCACTTTGACGAAGAGCAGTATGCTATGTGCTGGATCGTGGATTTCCCTATGTACGAAATGGGCGAGGAATCCGGTCAGCTGGAATTCTGCCATAATCCCTTCTCTATGCCCCAGGGCGGTATGCAGACCCTGCTGGATGCCGAGGGCAACACCGAAAAGCTGCTGGCCATCAATGCCGACCAGTACGACCTGGTTATTAACGGCTATGAGTCCGCTTCCGGCGCTGTCCGTAACCACGACCCGGAAATTATGGTCAAGGCCTTCCAGATGGTTGGCTTGGGAGAAGAGGATGTAAAGGCCAAGTTCCCTGCAATGTACAATGCCTTTACCTACGGCGCACCTCCCCACGCAGGTGCAGCTCCCGGTGTTGACCGCCTGGTAATGCTGCTGACCGGCGAGGAGTCCATCCGGGAAGTCATCACCTTCCCAATGAACAAGAATGCCCAGGATTTGATGATGGACGCACCTACCACCGTTTCCCAGAAACAGCTGGACGATGTGCATATTCTCATTAACGAAACCCATTTATAAAAGGACAAGGACCTCTGTTTGCAGAGGTCCTTTTTGCATAAAGAAAAGGTAGACAGCGTAGCAAGGTTCTATGCGTCTACCTTTATCTTTCATTTTTACACAGCGGTGGTTAGGATTTCTTTTTGCGCTTTGCCTTTGCATAAAGGAACGTTCCAAATACGGCTGCGGCGCACAGTGTGATTACCACTGTGGGCAAGATATCCGGAGAATCCTCAGAGGGAGGAGAGGGCTCTGCAGGCAACCGTACTTTCATAAAGAGGTTTTCTACATACCGTGTGATTTCCTCGGGGAGGAAAGCGTAACTGCTACCCCGTTCCAGCGTTTCCACAGGGGGATAGATGATTTCACTTTCTGCTAAGTATTCCTCCATATACTCAGTTGCACCGTCGATGGGAGAGCCATAACAGATGTAATCCATATTGGCACCGGAAACTTCAGGATTGCACATAAAGTCGATGAACAGCTCTGCCGCTTCTTTTTCCTGACTGCAGGTGGGGATACACATTGCGTCAATGAAAAGGTTAAAATTCTGATTCTCCGGCAGATAGAACCGCAGGTCCGGATTTTCATCCATCATCATCATAGCGTCGCCGGCGTAATAGGGAGCAATCCAGGCGTTGCCCTCAATCATTTTTTCATAAACCTGGTCCATGACATATTGCTGTACCAAAGGCTGCTGTTTGGCAAGCGCATCGGCGCATTTCTGCAGCTCTGCCTTATCGGTGGTGTTGACATCAATACCTAACTTGTAGGCGGCGATGCCAAATGCGTCTCGGGAGTTATCGAACATCAGGATCTTCTTTGCATACTTTTCGTTCCAAAGGAGATCCCAGCCGGTTACATCTTCTTCGCTGACATACTTGGAATTGTAGATAATACCCACCGTTCCCCAGGTATAAGGCACGGAATACTTATTTTCCGGGTCGTATGCCTGGTTTTTGTACGTCTCCAGCACGTTTTTGTAGTTGGGGATATTGTCAAAATCCAAAGGCAGGAGCATATTCTCGTTAATCATCCGGGCAATCATATAATCCGAAGGAATGATCACATCTACCACGAGTCCACCGTTGGACAGCTTGGAATAAAGCTCCTCGTTGGAGGCGTATTCCGAATAATTGACCTGAATGTGAGGATATTTGTCCTCAAATGCTTCGATAATATCCAGCGTGCCATCACTGCCGTCAGCAATATTTTGCCCCCAGTTCATTACGTTCAGGGTGATCTTATTCTGACGGGTAACGGCAAACAGAAATACAGTACCGGCAAGCAAAATAACCACACAGGCAATGGCACCTACGCGCTTAAAGGTCCGCATTGCCCGGCTTTCAGGCTTTGTGCGGCTTTGGGTCTTTTTCTTATCGCTTCGAAGCTGCAGCAGATTCATTGTTACCATCAACACGAAGATCAGCGCAAACAGCAATGTAAACATTGCATAAACCTTGGGATGGATGGGCTTTTTGGTAAAGGAGTAGATCTTTACCGGCAGGGTTACAAAATCCGAACCGGTAACAAAGTAGCTGATTACGAAATCATCCAGGCTCATGGTAAAAGCCATAATGGCACCGGAGACGATACCGGGCATAATTTCGTGAATGGTTACTTTGAAGAAAGAGTGCAGTGGGGTACAGCCCAAATCCATTGCCGCATCCTTTAAGGCAGGATTCATTTGCTGTAATTTCGGCATCACATTCAGCAGTACATAGGGGAGGCTAAATGTGATGTGAGCAATCAGCAGTGTCCAGAAATTCAGGCTTTGCTTATTGCCTAACATTCCTGTGCCGATAAAGACGAACAAAAGGGACAGAGAAATGCCGGTTACAATATCCGGGTTTGTCATCGGAATATTCGTCAGGCTCATAACTGCCTTACGCATTTTGGGCTTTAGATTGTAAATGCCTACGGCGGCAAAGGTGCCAAAAGCGGTGGCAATAGCAGTTGCGAGGATGGAGATCAGCAGGGAATTGCCTAAGAGTGCTAACAAATCTTTGTCCCTAAACAGCTCTGCGTATTGCCGGAGGGTGAAGCCTTCAAAGGAGCTAAGACTTTTTCCCTCGTTAAAGGAGCCGATAATCAGCACCGCCATGGGGATATAGAGGAAAATGAAGATCAGTACGGTGATTAGCTTGTTGGCTTTTTTCATACCACTACACCGCCTTCCTCGTCGCTACCGAAGCGATTCATAACGCCGGTGCAGATAAAGACAAGAAGCATCAGAACTAAGCTCAGTGACGCGCCCAAATTGGGGTTGCCGGCTGATTTGAACAGCCGCTCAATGACGTCGCCAATGAGCAGTGTTTCTGTGCCGCCCAGCTTTTGAGAAATATAGAAGGTAGAAACCGCGGGTACAAAGACCATGGTAATACCGGAGAGAATACCGGGCATAGACAGGGGCAAAATGACCCGGGAAAATACTTGGGAACTGCTGCAGCCCAAATCCTCGGCAGCTTCGATCAGCCGATGGTCGATTTTTACAATGACTGCATACAGCGGAAGAATCATATAAGGTAAATAGTTATACACCATACCCAAAATTACAGCCGCCGGTGTGCCAATCATAGTAACCGGTTTTAAGTGCAGAGCACTTAAAAGAGAATTGATAATGCCGTTGCTTTCCAAAAGACCTACCCAGGCCAGTGTCCGGAGCAAAAAGCTCATACACATAGGAAGCATTACCAGCATATACAGAATTTTCTGCATTACGGGAGAGCGGTGAGCAATGTAGTATGCCACCGGGTAACCCAAAAGCAGGCAGATAAAGGCAGAAATCAGGGCATAGCCGGTGGAGATGCCCAAGGTGGGCAAAAACATTCCCAAATCCTGAATGTTCTGCAAAGTAAATGCGCCTGTGTCCGGGTCAGTGAGGGCATAGTAAGCCACTACACCTAATGGGATGAGGGTGAATATCAGCATCCACAAAATGTAGGGGATGCTCAGCAGAAGGGAGTTATTCTTCTTCATCATCGGCATCCTCCGTCAGCTCGTCGTACTCAGCAGAGTAGGAGCTGTAATCACCAAACATACCGGAGTACTCACTCTTTTTCATAACGTGAATATCCTCCGGGTTCAGCCGAATGCCTACCTTGGCTCCAACGCTTTGGTAATCCGTGGTCTGGATCAGCCATTTGAAGCCGCGGAAATCTACGATAATATCGTAATTAAGACCTTTGAAGGTAACAGAGGTTACTGTGCCTACCAGATGGCCTTCTTCGGGAGGAACAAAGTCAATATCCTCCGGGCGGATGACAACATCCACAGGCTCGTTGGGCGCAAAGCCGGCATCCAGGCAGTTAAATACCCTGCCAAAGAACTTTACCTTGTAATCCTCCAGCATCACACCGTCCAGGATGTTACTCTCACCGATAAAGTCAGCTACAAAAGCGTTCTTCGGCTCGTTGTAAATATCCTCGGGCTTGCCGATCTGCTGAATGCGTCCCTTGTCCATAACCACAACGGTATCGGACATAGAGAGGGCTTCCTCCTGGTCGTGGGTAACATAAACAAAGGTAATGCCCATTGCCTGCTGGATACGCTTCAGTTCGTTCTGCATATCCTTGCGAAGCCGCAGGTCAAGGGCAGCCAAAGGCTCGTCCAAAAGCAGAACCTTAGGCCGGTTGACAAGTGCGCGGGCTATGGCAACACGCTGCTGCTGGCCGCCGGAGAGATTGTCGATCCGGCGATGCTCGTAACCCTTGAGGCCGACGATTGCCAGCATTTCGGTTACCCGTTCCTGAATTTCGGCTTTGGAAAGCTTTGCTACCCGCAAACCGAAAGCGATGTTATCATAAACATCCAGGTGCGGGAACAGGGCGTAACGCTGAAAAATCGTATTGACCTGCCGTTTGTAGGGCGGGACGTCATTGGTGCGCTGACCGTCAAAAAGCACTTCGCCGGAGGTAGGCGTTAAAAAACCGCCGATGATACGCAAAGTGGTGGTCTTGCCGCAGCCGGACGGGCCCAGCAGCGTGAGAAATTCGTGGTCGTTGATATAGAGATTGATACCATCAAGTATCCGTTCCCCGTCGAACTCCATCGTGAGGTTTTGGAGTCGAATGAGTTCTTTGGACATGTATCCTCCCCCATTTCTTTCTGAATTTTGTGTAGAATAATACAATTATGACTATACATTGCAACGGGGATTTTGTCAATAAAAATCCCTATTTCCGGTGCATAGAAAAAATTACCCGGAGGGGTTTAGAAATACAAAAAGTGGCAATAATGGTCTTCGGAGGTGCTGAAATATGCAAAATAAAAAATTTAGCGAAGCGCTCAGCGGTAAGGGCTACTACATAGCCCTGATCCTGTGCGCGGTTGCCATCGGGATTTCCGGCTATTTGTACTATCAAAATGTAAGTGATGTAGACCCCGGCGATGTTCCTGCTATTAACACAAACCCCAGTGAGAATCCGGGTGAGACTTTGCCCGGGAGCGATGATCCCACGGTCAAGCCTACGATGCCTAACACCCCTAAGAAGGGCTTGACGGCCACAGCGTCCCCTCTGACGGGCGAAAAGGTGGTAGACTACGCAATGGACTGTCTGACCTATAACCCCACCACAAGGGACTGGCGCACCCACGACGGCATCGATATCGCGGCAGAAGCCGGTACGACGGTCTGTGCTGCTGCTGACGGCACAGTGTACACCGTCTATGATGATGACACGATGGGCAAAACCGTAGTGATCCGCCACGAGGATGGCTATACCACCTATTATTCCTGTTTGGCTGACGAAGTGTCCGTAAAGCCCGGCGATACGGTAAAAATGGGTCAGTCCATCGGTACGGTAGGGGAAACCGCCCTTTTGGAAGCGGCAATCGGCCACCATCTGCATTTTAGCGTTACGTTGAACGATAATTCTATCAATCCTACAGATTTCTTTGCAATCGGCAAATAGTTCTTTCCCCAAAACCGCCTCATATGGCGGGGATTGTAGGGGCGATCATTGATCGTCCGCCAAACCCTTCCCCTTTTGGAAAGGGAAAACCGCCCTCCCATCCGGGAGGGCGGGAAATTTAGTTGGTAACGGTGATTTCGTAATAGGCGTATGCCCATTTGGCATCTTCCAGATAGCTGACCTGCACAGTAAACTTGCCTGCCTTAGTGGTAACAAAGGAGGAGACCAAGTTGCCGTCGATCAGGAAGCCATCGAGCATATATTCGGTCAGCGCCATTTCTTCCTTAGAACCATCTGCGTATTCCATTAGCAATACGCCGCCTTCTATGCTCAAGCTTTCGCCAACTTTATAATTGGTTTTCGGCAGAGTTTTGAAGGACATTTTGCCGGTGAACTGTTTGTCTACGGGCTTATCAGCAGGGTCTAAAATGGAAATAGTAAAGGTCGTAGTGTATTCCTTGTACTGTACGGTAATGACCTGATTTTGTGTGGGGGCAGAACTGTTAAAGCCACTGAAGGCACAGTTGTTAGGTTTTAAGATAACGGTGTTACCTTCAGGGGTTGTGAGTGCCACTTCTAAGCCAGACCAGTCAGGGACATCACCCACATAATAGGCAGTTTTTTCAGGCAGCGACTGAATAGTAAAAGTTGTTTCCGTTGGTGTTTCGCTGCCACCGAGTAAAAGCAGGGCTGCAGCAATAGCGATTGCCAGCACAAGGACAACGGCCAGTACAATCAGAATGATTTTCTTTTTCTTTCCGCTGCCCTCTTTGTAATCATATTTTCTATTGCTTTTGAATTTTCTTGCCATAGGTTTCTCCTTTTGCAGTAGAGCTTAAAAGTTTAGGTTATCCGCACCCGGGAAACCGGGTGCGGATAGGGAATTAGTTTGTTTTAACTTCCATTGATGCAAGGAAATCGTTGGCCAGCTTGTTTGCATATGCTGTTGCATTGCTGCCCGCAGGAATTGCGTAAGGGGTATGGTTACTGCAAGAGCCATTGCAGGAGGTATTGGGCTGACCAATGATGGTTGCACCAAGACCCATATCTGCTATTTCTACAATAATCTTGATATATATAGGCTTTTTAACTTCCGCGGAAGATACGTATGCACCATTGTTAAGTTCGCCAATGTTTACGATGGGTCGTTTCATCGTAGATTCATCCAGCTGAGGATTCCATATATTTTTGTTGGTTTTTCCTCGTGCTAATAGGAACATGCCGGCATGATATATGCTGTTATTAGAATGGCCAAGATTAGCATCTTGAACAGTCTTAAAATCAGAGTCGGAGATAAGCAGACCATCAAGAGCATCGGCAACAGTAGAACCAAAGGACTGCAAAACCAGACCTGCAATGGACTGTATTTGTTTCTTAGTTGCGTAATTATATTGCACAAGGCCGGAACCCTTGACAGTAGATGTGCCGGAACTGTCTTTAAAGAAGAAACCAGCGGCATAATTCTTGTCCTTGCCTTCGTACTGAATTGTGGTAACATTTTCCATATCAAAGGTAGATGCTTTTTCAACATTGACATTGGCAAAATTACCGCGATTCAAGGTGGTACGTTTAATCGTAATGGTGCCCGATACGGTAACGTTCAGAGGAGAACGGAAACCGGAGATAAAGGAATCATAGATGTTAATATTACCGGCCGCCATAATACCGGAAACGTGTGTACCCTTAGTCTCAGCGTCACCTTTGCCATTATCGGCACCAGTTACGGATACCTCGCTGCCATAGTCGGGGCCGACAAGAATCAAGTGATCAATTGTACCACCGGCAGACTGAATGAAATAGTTGTAGGCACCGTAAATAATCTTGAAATTATCAGGTACGGAGATAGTCTTGAGGTTACCGTAAATGGTTGCTGCACCGATGTCCTTAGAATAACCATCAGCATTTGCAGTGGTGTAATCGCCACCGGGAATTGCATTGTCGCCAGTTAAACTGTTAATCAGTACGATGCTGGTGTTATCGGGAGCGTTCTTCCAGTCATTAATGGTAGCTACGTTATATGCGTCGCGAACGACATTCAGCATAACAGGCGCACTATACTGACCGTCGGCAACCTTAATATATACTTCAATTTCGCCGCTTAAACCGTCAAGCTTTAACGGTGTGGTAGCCCAACCATCGTCAGCGGGAATCTCTTGCCAAATATTGTTGCGATCCAAAGAAACTACAACATCAGCATAAACACTGTCAACACCGTTGGGTACGAACAGATCGCCAAGAGTAACGGCATAACCTGCGGTGCCGACAACAAGCTTAAAGTTATACTTGCTCTGCGTGTTTGCACTTTCTTTTTCCTTGAAAGCGGAATCACTACAGTCAAGGAGAGTAATAGTCATCACATCGCTGGCTTTGCCGGAGCTTGTGAAAATAACCTTATTGGAAGAGTTGCCAGACAGATCTTTGCTAATAGACAAGGTAACGTTTTTGCCATCTTTATCGGATGCAATGGTGAAGCGGTTGTTATCGATGCTGATGGTCTTATCCAGTGCGACCTTATATGTACCGTCTTCATTTTTAAGGATTACATCGTCGGTAAGCTTAATTTCCGTCTTCAGTGCCCAAGAACGGGTATCGTTGTTGAAGCTGATACTTCTGGTAGGCTTCAAACCGCCAATTTGCTGAATGGCGATGGATTCTACCTTTACAGTCGTAACAGTATAGGTGTTTTCAACACCCAGGGTCTCAACCTTAACCTTTGTTACATCGGGAGCAATAGAAATTGTCTTACCCTTGTTGGTCAAAGGTTCCGTGCTGTCGTCTAAGTACCAGTTTAAGAAGCCGTGAGAAGTGGTATTGCCGTTCTCGTCAGCGAAAGAACCAGCAGCCAGCACAAATGCTTCTGTTAAATCCTTGGAAACATAAATGATTTTGCTGGAGGTATCAATATACACATAATCATTGCCATTGTCATCGAGGACGAAGCTCTTAAGCGCGGTAACAGCATCGCCGACAATTTCATTACAACCGGGGGTCAAAGGAATAAACAAGTTTTTGCTGCTCTCAGTGATGTCCTGTTTATAAGAATTACCGTTATTAACGACAATTACTGCCAGAGTAGATTGCAGTTGCACCTGAGTTTTCAGTTCCTCTGCGGGAATGTTAATGCTAATGGAGCAGGATGCATCCAAATAAGCAAGAGAGCCGGAGGTTACAGTTGCGGTAGAGGGAATTGCTACATCGGCATTTTGAATGGTGAGGTCAGAGCCGTTAGCAACAAACAGATTGTTGCTCAATTCTGTAGTGCCCTGGGGAATATGAACAGTTGTAGCGTTGGAAGAAAGAGCAAACGCGCCGTGTTTATTGTGGATAACGGTGGTGTCTACTTTCGCTTGCAAATTGCTGATAGCAGTATTGGAACTGTCTGCAGCTTTGATAGCAGCGACGGCATTTGCGTATTCGCCTGCATCTTCTGCATTTTCCAAATTGCAGACCAAGTCCATCAGCTCGTTACCGCCTTTGTAGCCCATCAGGACGAAGCCATCGATCAGGTCAGCACGAAGGCCGAAGGAATGGG
>SVKZ01000058.1 GCA_015068165.1 Oscillospiraceae bacterium | reverse complement strand
TAAAATTGTTCGATTTCAGGCGTATGCTTCATCATTTCTCCTCCGTTTCATAATGGTTAACTTTATCACTTTAGTTTACTAAAGTCAATAGGGAATTTAGAATATTTTTTGTTTTTCGTGCATTTCTACATTCCACACAATTTACGCTCAAATTCCAAGGAAAATACAGCAATTTTCCCACTTTATTTCTGTTGACCGCAGGATTATAATGGGAGTATATGGGATACTGGGAGGTAAATTATGCGTATTGTGATCAAAGTGGGGACGAGTACCCTCGCCCACCCCACCGGGCATTTGAATATCCGCCGTGTGGAAACGCTGACAAAGGTGATTTGCGACATTGCAGGCGCAGGCCATCAGGTGATATTGGTCTCCTCCGGTGCAATCGGTATGGGTGTTGGCAAACTGCACTTAAACAGCCGTCCCACAGACATCCCCACCAAGCAGGCCGCGGCCGCGGTGGGTCAGTGCGAGCTGATGTACACCTATGATAAGCTATTTTCGGAGTACCATCAGACCGTGGCCCAGCTTCTTATCACCGCAGACGATGTAAAAGACCCTGTTCGCCACGAAAATTTCAGCAATACCATCTCCCGTCTGCTTGAATTGGGGGCGCTTCCTATCATTAACGAAAACGACACCGTTGCCACCGAAGAACTTGGCATCGGTGATAACGATACCTTAGCGGCCATGGTTGCTGAGAGCATCCACGCGGATAAGCTGGTGCTTCTTTCCGATATTGACGGTCTTTATACCGCAGACCCTCACACAGACCCCACTGCCCGTCTTTTGCCGGTGGTAGACAAAGTGGACGATGCTATTTTCGCCCTTGCAGGGGGCAGTGCAGGCTCCCAGGGTACAGGAGGAATGGTTACAAAGCTCCGTGCCGCGAAAATTTGTATGACTTCCGGCTGTGATATGATCATTACGAACGGAAATAACCCCGAGGTTCTCTACCAAATCGTTGCAGGAGAAGCTGTGGGAACGACCTTTACGGAGAAAGCCTATGTATGAGATGTTAAAAAACGCAAAAATAGCCGCCGCCCAGATTGCCACCCTTAATAGCGAAAAACGGCGTCAGGCTCTTAATAAAATGGCAGAGGCTCTGCTTACTTATAAAGACGAGATCCTCCGAGCCAACGCTTCCGATATGGAAATGGCCAAAGATACCATTTCCCCGGTAATGCTGGATCGATTAGCCCTCACCCCTGCCCGGATTGAAGCGATGGCGGAGGGCATCCGTTCCGTTTCGGAGCTCCCTGACCCTGTGGGTCTGGAACTGGACCGTTATGTCCGCCCCGACGGACTTGTCATCCGAAAGGTATCCGTTCCCATCGGTGTGGTTGCCATTATTTACGAGAGCCGACCCAATGTAACCAGCGACGCCGCCGCCCTTTGCGTTATGAGCGGCAATGCCTGTATACTCAGAGGCGGCAAGGAAGCCTTCCGCTCGGCAAATGCCATCGTAAATGCAATGCGCGCCGGTCTCCGGGAAGCCGGGGTTACGGAGAATGCGGTCAATTTGGTGCAGGACACCTCCCGGGAGAGCGCCAAGGTGCTTATGACCGCCAACGGTCTTGTGGATATGCTCATTCCCCGGGGTGGTGCAGGACTGATTAACGCCTGTGTTCAGCAGGCCACCGTTCCCTGTATTGCCACCGGCACGGGAATCTGCCACATTTATGTGGAAAAATCTGCCGATCAGGAAATGGCGCTGAATGTTATCGAAAATGCAAAAACCAGCCGTCCCAGCGTGTGTAACGCAATGGAAGTGCTTCTTGTGGACAAATCCATTGCCCCGGAATTTCTTCCCAAACTGAAAGCCCGGCTCGACCGTAAAAATGTGGAGCTTCGGCTGGATGACACCGCCGGAGCCATCATTTCCGGCACACCTGCCGGGGAAAATGACTTTGATACGGAGTTTTTGGACTATATTTTGGCGGTCAAGTGCGTAGGTAGCACCGAAGAAGCCATTGCCCACATTGCCGCCCACTCCACCGGCCACAGCGAAGCCATCCTCTCCCAAAATAAGGAAGCCATTGACCTGTTTACCCTGCGGGTGGACAGCGCCGCTGTCTATGTCAACGCCTCCACCCGGTTCACCGACGGCGGCGAATTTGGCTTGGGGTGCGAAATGGGCATCTCCACCCAAAAGCTCCACGCCCGTGGCCCTATGGGTCTAAAGGAGCTGACTACCTACAAATATATCATCACCGGAAGCGGCCATATCCGCTAAAAGACGATTTCATCAGCGTTTACAAAAGGAGGAACTATGAAATACGGATTTATCGGTTGCGGCAATATGGGCTACGCCCTGGCAAAGGCGCTCGCCTGCCGCACAATGGATATTCTCATCTGCGACCCCATTCTTGGCGCAGAAAGAGCCAATACCTTAGGCTGTCAGGAAGGCACGGTACAGGAGGTTGCGGAAAACTGTGATCGGATCTTTATTGCCGTCAAGCCCAATATGGTACGGGAGGCGCTTTTACCCGTTCAGGCGGTTCTTGCTGATAAAAAGCCCCTTCTTATCTCTATGGCGGCAGGCTTAGAAATTGCCACGGTAGAAAAATACGCCGGCACAACGCTGCCCATCATTCGGATTATGCCTAACACCCCTGTTTCCGTGGGCAAGGGTATGATTGGCTACACCCCCAACGGCCTTGTTCCTGAGGACGCTCTGCGTAGCTTCCTCTTCGATATGAAAAATGCCGGACTTTGGGAACAGGTAGAAGAAGAACTTATGGACACGGTTTCTGCCCTCTCCGGCAGCGGTCCTGCCTATGTATACTATTTCACCGAAGCGCTGTGCCGTGGCGCGGAAAGCTGTGGAATGGATCAGGATCAGGCGCTTCGCTACGCCATTGCCACCTTGGAGGGTGCGGCGGAAATGATGAAAACGGGAAACGCTACCCCGGAACAGCTCCGAATCGCCGTCTGCTCCCCCGGCGGAAGCACCTTAGCCGGTCTGAAAGCCTTGGACGATGCCGGTTTCTCCGACGGCGTTGCCGAATGTGTAAAAGCCGCCTATCGCCGCAATAAGGAGCTTGCAAAAATGTAAAACAGTCTATATAAATCGTAGGGCGGGGGGCTTGCTCCCGCCGCTGTGTAGACTAAAATTTAATACAGCAAACATTTAATCGCAGCACCGGTTACGGTGCTGCGATTGTCTATGGTTATTGTCGGCGGGAGCAAGCCCCCGCCCTACGGCAAAACAATGGTAATTTACCGAATCACACGGACGCGAAGGACCCCTTCAATGGCGGAAATCTCTTCAATGGCCGACTGGGGCGTAGGATGGTCCAAATCCAGCATGGTATAGGCATATTCCCCACGGCTGCGGTTCATCATATCGGAAATGTTGATATTCTCCTTTGCCATTGCCGTTGTAAACCGGCTCAGGGTGTTGGGAATGTTTCTATGCAAAATCGTAATCCGTCCTGCCTTGGTGCAGACACCCATATCGCAGTTGGGATAGTTAACAGAGTTTATAATATTGCCGTTTTCCAAATAGTTCATCACCTGACGGACAGCCATTTTGGCACAGTTGTCCTCGGACTCCTCGGTAGATGCGCCCAAGTGGGGAATGGCAATGACGCCTTCCATAGAAGCGGTTTTATCGTTGGGGAAATCCGTTACATACCGGCGGATCTTGCCGCTTTTCAGACCCTCTTCCAGCGCATCGTCATCCACCAGCAAATCCCGGGCGAAATTGAGGATCACCACGCCGTCCCGCATTTTGGAAATGGCCTCCCGGTTGATCATCCCCTTGGTATCGTCCAAAAGAGGTACGTGGAGAGAGATAATGTCGCAGTTTTCGTAAATCTCTTCCCGGGTTTTCACACGGACAATGTGGCTGTCCAAATGCCAAGCCGCATCAATGGAAATAAAGGGGTCGCAACCATAGACCTCCATACCCAGCTTCCGGGCGGCATTGGCAAGCGGGCCGCCGATAGCGCCCAAGCCGATAACGCCTAACCGTTTGCCCCGGATTTCGTGGCCTGCAAATTTGGATTTACCCTTTTCCACCTGCTTGGCGATATTTTCCGTTCCCACAATGGACTGTACCCAGTTAATACCGCCCACCACATCACGAGATGCCAATAACATACCGCAGATGGACATTTCCACCACGCCGTTGGCGTTTGCGCCGGGGGTATTAAAGACCACGATACCCTGCTCGGCGCATTTATCCAAGGGGATATTATTCACACCTGCACCGGCTCTCGCCACAGCCAATAGGCTCTCCGGCAAGGTAAGTTCGTGCATTTGGGCACTGCGAACCATAACGGCCTGGGCATCTGCAAGATTTTCTGTTTTTTCGTACTCCTCCGTCCACAGGGCTGTGCCCTTGGGGGAAATGGGATTGAGGTAATGAACTTTTCGCATTTTTCCGCCTCCTCAGCTGTTGCGCGCTTCAAAATCTGCCATAAAGGCCACTAATTTTTGGACTCCTTCAATGGGCATAGCATTATAAATACTTGCCCGCATACCGCCGACGGTACGGTGTCCCTTCAAATTCACAAAACCGGCCTTTTCTGCCTCTTTTACAAATTCTGCGTCAAGCTTTTCGTCGCCGGTAACAAAGGGCACATTCATCAGCGACCGATCCTCTTTCCGGACTGTACCACGGAACAGCTTGCTGTTATCCAGGAAATCGTAAAGAATAGCGGCTTTTTCTTCATTACGAGCCTTCATGGCTTCCAGTCCGCCCATTTTTTTCAGCCACTTGAAAACCTTACCGCAGATATAAATGCCGTAAGCTGGGGGCGTATTGTAAAGAGAGCCGTTATCGGCGTGGATTTTATATTTGAGCATTGTTGGTGTGCCGGGAAGCACATCGTCGGAAATCAGATCCTCCCGGATAATCACAATCACAACGCCTGCAGGGCCGATATTCTTCTGAACACCGCCGTAGATAATGCCGTACTTGGTTACATCCACCGGCTCGGACAGGAAGCAGGAAGAAACGTCGGACACTAAGATTTTCCCCTTGGTGTTGGGGAGTGTCTTGAACTTTGTGCCGTAAATAGTGTTATTTTCGCAGATGTAGACATAGTCTGCATCCTCGGAAACGGGCAGATCGGAGCAATCGGGGATATAAGAAAAGGTCTCATCCGCAGAAGAAGCAATGGCGTTTGCCGTACCGTATTTCTTGGCTTCCTCATAGGCCTTTTTCGCCCACTGGCCGGTGATGATATAATCAGCCACCTTATTTTTCATCAGGTTCATGGGGACAGCCGCAAACTGCTGGGATGCGCCACCCTGCAAAAACAGCACCTTGTAATTATCGGGGATGTTCATAAGATCCCGGAGGTCCTGTTCTGCCTCATCTATGATTTTTTGGTAGGGCTTGGAGCGATGGCTCATTTCCATCACAGACATACCGGTCCCCTGATAATCAAGCATTTCATTTGCCGCTTCCAGAAGCACCTCTTCGGGAAGCACCGCAGGTCCTGCGGAAAAATTGTATACTCTTGCCATATTTTCTCCTCTCTTATCGGTTCAGGAGCTTATCAATAGATC
>SVKZ01000057.1 GCA_015068165.1 Oscillospiraceae bacterium | reverse complement strand
CTCTGCCTTTCTGCCCTCCAAGAGGCCGTAGAGTCCCTTCAGGGAGAAGCGTTCCGATGTGCCGAGAATTTCATTATGGAAGCAGCTTTCTGCCCCTGTGTGGCAGGCAGGGCCGTCCTTATTTACCCGCACGACTAAGGCATCAAAGTCGCAGTCGGCGGTGATGGAGACAATATGCTGGAAATTGCCACTGGTCTCCCCTTTTCGCCACAGCTCCTGCCGGGAACGGCTGTAGAAGCAGGTTCTCCCCTCAGCCATCGAGATTTGGAGGCTCTCCTTGTTCATATAGGCAAGGGTCAGCACATCGCCTGTGGTGTTATCCACCACGATGGCGGGAATCAGCCCTTTTTCGTCAAATTTCAGTTTCTCAATCATTTTATAACCTCACAAAAATATCATTTTCCCGGAGAACAGACTTCAGCTCCGGAATTTTCACTGTTCCAAAGTGAAAAATGGAAGCAGCCAAGCCTGCGTCTACTTTGGGCAGCGTCTTAAACAGGGTGATAAAGTCCTCTATGCATCCGGCTCCCCCGGAAGCAATCACCGGCACATCCACCCGATTGCTGACAGCTTCCAGCAGAGGCAAATCAAAGCCGCCTTTCACGCCGTCGGTGTCAATGGAGTTGACCACCACCTCACCGGCGCCGTTTGCAACACACCGGCAGATCCAGTCGATGGCTTCCATCCCGGTATTTTCCCGTCCGCCCTTGGAAAAGACGCGGAAAAACCCGTCCACCCGCTTTACATCTACAGACAGCACCACGCACTGGTCGCCGTACCGCTGGGCCGCCTCCCGTACCAAATCGGGATTACGGATGGCGCCGGAATTGACGCTGACCTTATCCGCGCCTGCTTTTAACACCCTGTCAAAGTCCTCAAGAGTATTGATACCGCCGCCGACGGTCAGGGGGATAAAAATTTGGGATGCTACCTCGGTGAGTATGTCCGTAAAAAGCTTGCGCCCCTCAAAGGAGGCGGTGATGTCGTAAAATACCAGCTCGTCAGCGCCACAGTCGCTATACAGCCGCGCCAGCTCCACCGGAGAATTGACATCGGAAAGGCCCTGAAAGTTGGTGCCCTTGACTACCCGTCCGTTTTTCACATCCAGACAGGGAATGATTCGTTTTGTTATCATTTTGCTACCTCAATGGCTTCCTGTAGGTCGATTGCGCCGGTATAGTAGGCCTTACCGATGATTGCGCCGTAAAGCCCCATTTCCCGGAGGGCTTTTACATCGGAAATATCCGTTACGCCCCCGGAGGCGATAATCTGCACCGCATAGGTTTCCGAAAGATACCGGTAAAGCTCCCGGTTTGTGCCCTGCATCGCCCCGTCCCGGGAGATGTCGGTGCAGATGACGGTGGACACCCCCACCTGCTGTAAATGGCTGAAAAAGGCGTCTGCGGTGTAGGAAGAGCTTTCTGTCCAGCCCTTGATGGCCACGAAGCCGTCCTTTAAGTCCACGCCAACCGCGATTTTATCTCCGTACTTTTCTACCGCGTTTTGAAGAAACCCAGGGTCGGTAACAGCGGCTGTGCCTAAAATCACCCGGTTCACGCCGGCATTTAAGTAGGTTTCCAGGGTCTGCATTGAACGGATACCGCCGCCCACCTCCACAAACAGATCGGTTTTTTCCAGGATTTTGCGAATGGTTTCTAAATTGGGGGTCTCCCCGGTTTTCGCACCCTCCAAATCCACAAGGTGCAAATATTTTGCTCCGGCGTTTACAAAATCCCGGGCAACTGCCGTGGGGTCATCGTTATAGACGGTAATTTGGGCGTAGTCGCCCTTATAAAGCCGGACTGCCTTGCCGCCGTATAAGTCAATGGCAGGAAAAAGAAACATACTTTACACCTCGCAGAATGCCTTTAATATGTTAAGCCCCACCTGTCCGCTTTTCTCCGGGTGGAACTGGCAGCCGTAGATATTTCCCTTTTCCACGGCGGCTGTGAGCTTTTCTCCGTACTCCGAAACCGCGCATACGCTGTCCGGGCAGTCGGAAGCAAAATAAGAGTGGACGAAATACACATAATCTCCCTGGGAGATATGGGTAAACAAGCGGGAATTTTTGGTAAATTCCAGCTTGTTCCAGCCCATATGGGGGACTTTTAAGCTTTCGGGAATCACGCCGGCCATTGACACAACGCTTCCCTTTAGCAGCGATAGCCCGGGGTGCTCGCCGTACTCAAAGCTCTTTTCAAAGAGCAGTTGCATACCCAGACAAATACCCATCACCGGCTTTCCTGCCTGCGCCTGGGTCTTGAGAAAGTCGCCCAAGCCGGTTTTTTGAAGCTTCTCCGCTGCGTCGGCAAAAGCACCCACCCCGGGCAGTACCAGCCGGTCTGCCTTGGATAAAATTTGGGGGTCGTCGGAGACGACTACCTCTTCCCCCAACCGCTGAAAGGCACACCCAAGGGAAAAGAGATTTCCCACGCCGTAATCTATGATTCCAACCATTACAATACACCCTTTGTTGACGGAATTTCCCCGGAAAGAGCTGGGTCAATCGCTACCGCCGCTTTTAGCGACCGAGCAACGGACTTAAATGCACCCTCGGTAATGTGGTGGGCATTTTTGCCTGCCATCTTGTAAATATGCAGGCTCATAGGACACTGGCGGACAAAGGCCCAGAAGAACTCCTCCACCAGCTCTGTATCAAAGGTGCCGATTTTCTCGGTGGGAATGTCCAGCTTGTAATTGAGAATCGCTCTGCCGGAAATATCCACAGCGGATAAAATCAGGGCTTCGTCCATAGGTAGATAGAAATTGCCGTAACGGGTAATCCCCCGCTTGTCTCCTAAGGCCTTTGAAAAGGCTTCGCCTAAGCAGATACCCACATCCTCCACGGTGTGATGGTCGTCCACCCAAGTGTCCCCTTGGCATTTGACGGTCAGGTCAAACCGTCCGTGGGAGGCAAACAGGGTCAGCATATGGTCCAAAAAGCCACAGCCCGTTGCAATCTCCCCCTTGCCCGTTCCCTCTAAGGTAAGAGACAAAGAAATGTCCGTTTCTTTGGTTGTTCGTTTGATTTCTGCCTTACGCATAATTGCCTCCTCTGGTGATTTCCCGGATTATTTCTGTAAATCGTTCCATTTGGCTGTCTGTGCCAACGGTAATGCGGATATAGTCTTTCGTTCTCTCACCGGCAAAATGCCGCACCAAAATACCCTTTGCTTTCAGCGCCTCATAAAGCTGTTTACCCGAAATGCCAGGGTATTTGGCAAAGAGGAAATTGGTCTTGCTGGGAATGACCGTAAAGCCTATCTCGGTCAGGCGCAGGACAGTCTTTTCCCGGGTGGCTACGATTTTTTCGCAGGTTTGCAGGGTATAGTCGTTTTCCTCCACCGTCTTTTCACCCAGCAGGAGCGTCAGCCGGTTTATGTTATAGGGGTTTGTGGAATAGCGCAGTTTTTCCAAATCGGCGATAATGGCCTTTCCGGCAAAGGCGTAGCCAAGCCGTGCGCCTGCCATACTCCGGGATTTGGAGAACGTTCGCACCACAACCAAGTTTTCGTATTTGGAAATAAGGGGCAACGCGCTCTCACCGCCAAAGTCTATATAGGCTTCGTCAATGACCACCACCGCCTCCGGGTTGGTTTTCACAATCTCCTCGATTTGGGAGAGGGATAAGCTGAGTCCTGTGGGGGCGTTGGGATTGGCGATGACCACCATTTTGTTAAGACAGCAGTATTCGGTATAATCGAGCGAAAAATCCGCCTTTAGAGGAAAGACACACGCTTCTGCCCCATAAAGAGTAGCATATACCGAGTAAAAGCCGTAAGTAATGTCCGCAAAGGCGACCCCCTTTTCCCGGCTGTAGGCCATAAAGAGGAAATTTAAGATGTCGTCCGAACCATTGCCCACAAAGACATTTTCCGTTTCCACAGCGTAAAGGGAGGCGAGCTTTTCCCGTAACCCTAAGCAGGTGGGGTCGGAATAGAGCCGCAATTTCTCTACTTCCCCGGCAGTAAGTGCCTGGGCCACCGCCGGTGCGGGGGGATAGGGATTTTCGTTGGTGTTGAGCTTGATGTAGGCCATATCCCGGGGCTGTTCGCCGGGAACATAGGCACGCATTGCCTGATAGCTTTCCTTCAAAAATCGGCTCATTGCGCTCCCCCGTTTCTGATTTCCGCGCTCCGGGCGTGGGCTTCCAAGCCCTCCATCCGGGCAAAGTAGGCAACATCGTCAGCGACGGAAGCGAGCGCCTCCTCCGTATAGTAAATAAACTGGCTCTTTTTCACAAAGTCGTCCACCGACAGAGGGCTTGAAAACCGGGCTGTTCCGCTGGTGGGGAGGGTGTGGTTCGGGCCTGCCAGGTAGTCGCCCAATGCCTCCGGGCAGTAACGACCCATAAATACAGAGCCGGCGTTTTCAATGTCCTTAAGATATGCAAAGGGCTCCTCCACCATCAGCTCCAAATGCTCGGGGGCAATGGTATTTGCCACCTTAATGACGCTTTCAATGCTGTCGGCCAGGATGATTTTGCCGTTATTTTCGATGGATACCCGTGCAATCTCCTCCCGGGGGAGCGTTTTCAGCTGTTTTTCAATCTCCGCCTGCACTGCAAGTGCCAGCTCTTTGCTGTCGGTTACCAGCACCGCGGCGGCATTTCGGTCGTGCTCTGCCTGGGAAAGCAGGTCCGCGGCCACGTGAGCGGGGTTGCTGTTTCCGTCGGCAATGACCAAAATTTCACTGGGGCCTGCAATCATATCAATGGAAACCAGGCCAAAAACCTGCCGTTTGGCCTCTGCCACATAGGCATTTCCCGGGCCCACGATTTTGTCCACCTTGGGAACAGAAGCCGTGCCGTAAGCCAATGCGCCGATGGCCTGTGCGCCACCCATCTTGAAAACCCGGTCCACACCGGCAATCTTTGCCGCCGCAAGGACCGCAGGGGCGATTTTTCCGTCCTTGCCGGGGGGCGATACCATTACGATTTGTTTGCATCCGGCAATTTTGGCAGGGATGGTATCCATCAAAACGGTAGAGGGATAAGCCGCCGTACCGCCGGGGACATAAATACCCACATTTTCGATTGGGGTAATTTTCTGACCCTTAATCACGCCGTTTTCCTCGGAATAGGAAAAACCGGTGCGCTTCTGCATGGCGTGGAATTTCCGGATATTCTCCGCCGCCCGTTGCAAAACTGTAATAAACTTGGGCTCCACTTGGGCAAAGGCTTCCTCGATTTCTTCCCCGGTAACCTCTAAGCTGGCAAGGGTCGCACCGTCAAACCGAGCAGTATAGTCTTTTACCGCCCCGTCGCCCTCTTCCCGGACACGGGCCAAAATTTCCTCCACCGCCGGTGCAACGGTGGTGCCGGGAACGGTGCGTGCAAATATTTCGCTGTCGGGAAGGGCGCCGTATTTGAGAATTTTAATCATTTCTGTCCTCCACGATCTTCATAAGTGCCTTTTGAATGTCCCCGATGCCGGGCTTAAATTTCCAGGCGGAAATGTTGCTGATCAGCCGCGCGCTGATGGGAACAATGTCCTCCATAGGTACAAGACCGTTTTCTTTTAAGGTCGTGCCGGTCTCCACAATGTCCACGATCACATCGGAAAGTCCCAAAATGGGAGCAAGCTCGATAGAGCCGTGAAGCTCAATAATGTCAATCTG
>SVKZ01000012.1 GCA_015068165.1 Oscillospiraceae bacterium | reverse complement strand
TCCGATCTCATTGATGAGGTGCATATGCTCTCCATCTCCGCATTTAATGCGCTGCTAAAGATCATTGAAGAGCCGCCGGAGCATTTGCTGTTCATTTTGGCAACCACGGAACTGCACAAGGTGCCGGCGACCATTCTCTCCCGGTGTCAGCGGTTTTCTTTCCGGCGGATCAGTCAGGAGGATATTGCCGCCCGACTGCAGTATGTATCCTATCAGGAAAATATTGATTTAACGGACTCTGCGGCCCGTGTGCTTGCCCGTCTTGCCGACGGCGGTATGCGTGATGGCCTTAGTCTTCTTGACCAGTGCGCTTCCGCAACCCAGGGGGAACTGACCCCGGAACGGATCTATGCCTGCCTGGGCATTGCCGGTATTCAGGATTGCGGCAAGCTGATGGACTGTATCGCAAAGCGCGATACGGCCGGTGCGCTGTCTTTACTCAACCGTTTTTATGCTGAGGGGAAGGATATGGGCGCGCTTTTGGACGAAATGGCTTGCCTTACCCGGGATTTTATGATCCTCAGGGCCGCACCCAAAGAGGGAATCAGCCTGCTTTCCGGCGTGGCGGCGGACGAGGAGGTAAAAGCTCTTTCGGATGCCTTTTCTGCCCCAGAACTTACCCGGATGCTGAATCTCATTCAGCAGACTGTGGCCGGGTTTACCCGTAGCAGCAGCCGCAGGATGGATGCGGAAATGTGTGTTATCAATCTTTGTCAGCCGGAGCTTAATTTAGATGGCGAGGCCTTAAATGCCCGCATTTCCCGGTTGGAGGAGCAAATCCGCAACGGGGTTGTGGCAAATCCTGCCCCTGCTCCCGAAAGGAAAAAGGAAAAATCGGTTGCCCCCGTTGCACCTAAGGAGGAAAAAGCTCCGGCAGTAGAGGAAACCCTCCCGGCGGAAGCCCCTGTGGGCTTTTGGACAGAGGTAGCCACCCAGATGTGCCGGGAACTGCCCATGCCCTTAATCAGAGGATACCTGGCACCCGGGCCGAATGCTCAGGTTCATGGGGTTCTAGTCGGCGACCGGCTGGAGCTTCGGTGCAGTAACAGCTTCGTGCTGGACAGCATCAATAAGCCGGAGGTTTTACAGCTTGCGGCTCGGAAGGCTTCTGCGATTTTGGGCAGACCTGTTCAGGCAGTGGCAGTGGATAAAGCAAAGGTAAATAGTGATGGGATGGACCATTTTTTGAATTTCGGTCGTCAGCATCCCGATGTTATAAATATTAAATAATCTCAAAGGAGTTTTACAGTATGGCAAAAGGTGGATTTCGGGGTATGCCCGGTGGCGGAATGAACCAAATGGCAATGATGAAGCAGGCGCAGAAGATGCAGCAGGAAATGCTTCGTATGCAGGAAGAACTGGAAAATAAGGTCTTTACTGCTACCTCCGGCGGCGGTATGGTAACCGCCGGTGTTACCGGCAAGCACGAGCTGCAGACCTTGGAAATTAACCCCGAAGCAGTAGATCCCGACGATGTGGAAATGCTGCAGGATATGATCATTGCCGCTGTCAACGAGGCAATGCGGGCAGCCGATGCCGAGTCTGCTAATAATATGGCAAAGCTCACCGGCGGTATGAACTTAGGCGGTCTGTTCTGATGCAGTATTTTCCCGCATCCTTACAGGAGCTGACCGATCATTTTGCCCGGCTTCCCGGTATTGGCGGCAAAACCGCCCAGCGCCTTGCGTTTCATGTGCTGAGCTTGCCGGAAGGGGAGGCGCAGGCCTTTGCCCAGGCAATTTTAGCGGCGAAAAGCGCTGTGCATACCTGCCCGGTTTGCCAAAACCTGACAGATAGGGAGCTGTGTCCCATCTGCGACGACCCTACCCGGGATCAAGGGATCATCTGCGTTGTGGCAGAGCCGAGAGATGTGATCGCAATGGAGCGTTCCCGGGAGTTTAATGGTGTGTACCACGTGCTTCACGGTGTCATTTCACCCCTAAACCATGTTACCCAGGAGGATATCCGTATCCGGGAGCTTCTTTCCCGGGTGGCAAAGGGAAATGTCCGGGAAATCATTATGGCGACCAACCCCGATACCGAGGGGGAAGCCACCGCTATGTACATCTCCCGTTTGCTTAGACCTATGGAGGTCAAGGTAACCCGCCTTGCCTACGGTGTGCCGGTTGGCAGCCAGTTAGAGTATGCCGACGAGGTAACCCTTTCCCGCGCCTTAGAAGGCAGACAGGAAATATAAGAAAAGCCGCCCAAAAGGGCGGCTTTTTAGTTGAAAATGGATAGTTGATAATTGAAGTTAAGGATGTCATTGCGAGCCCCGTAGGGGCGTGGCAATCTCCCGGCGGGCACCGTTGTTTAACATTGTAGGGGCGGCTATCAGCCGCCCGCTGGCGAACACAGTTCGCCCTTACTTTTGAAAATACTTGCATTATCTATCGTTGCGTGCTAAAATAAATATGCGACACAGTTTAATATTATTCCCAGTAGGCATACTTTTGGTAAAAATGTATGCCTGGTCATCATACCCTGCTGGGAATGAACTGTGTCGCAACGGGACCAAGCTGCGTTTTTCGTGCGCAGCTTTGGCTGCGCACTTTTTATTCAGAATACTATAAAAATGGAGAGATGATAGTGAAGCAAATAAAAAATTTTGGGTTATGGATTGCGGTCTCCTTCTTTGTGTTGATTGCGTTAGGAGCAATGCAGAGTATTGCTGGTGTGATAGCAATAATTTTAGCGTTATTGATAGCTCCCGTTGAAAAGTATCAAATATTTATTCACAGGCATATAAATGGTAAGCTTAAGACGATACTAGTTGTTTTGCTTACAGTGGTAATGCTTGTTACATTACCTGAAGCAGATCAAACAGGAAATGTGGAAACTCAAAATACTGAACCGTCCTTCACGGAGTCTACTACGAATCCACCTACAGATATTTCTACAGAGCCACCGACGAATCCGCCCACTAATCCTCCAACAGAGCCTCCCGAGGAACCTCAAACAACCCCACCTACAAATCCTCCGACAGAGCTACCTGTGAAATCATCTTTTAGCATTCATTTCATAGATGTTGGACAAGCGGATGCGGCTTTGATTGAGTGCGATGGTCATTATATGCTGATTGATGGTGGCAATAAGGCGGATTCCAATGTCATTTATTCCGTTTTAAAGAAAGCAGATGTTAAAAAACTGGACATTGTTGTAGGTACACATGCTCACGAAGACCATATCGGTGGCTTACCTGGCGCATTTCAGTATGCTTCCGCTGATATTACACTTTGCCCGGTGAAGAACTATGAAAGTAATGCTTTCAAGGATTTTGTTAAGTATGCTGACCAGAAGGGTGGTGGTATTACCGTTCCGAAGGTGGGAAATACCTATTCATTGGGAAGCGCAACTGTAACGATATTGGGCGTGAATGGTGGCAGTGATACCAATGATACTTCTATTGTCATGCGCATTGATTACGGCAAGACATCTTTCGTGTTTACTGGCGATGCTGAGCGTGCGGCAGAACAGGCTATCCTAAATTCTAATACCAATTTGAAGGCAACCGTTTTGAAGGTTGGTCATCACGGCAGTGATACATCAACAACCTACCCGTTCCTTCGAGAAATTATGCCGGACTATGCAGTCATTTCTGTTGGCAAAGACAATGCCTATGGTCATCCTACGGACGATACATTAAGTCGGCTTCGTGATGCGGATGTAAAAGTATTTCGGACAGATTTGCAGGGAGATATCCACTGCAAATCGGATGGAACCAATGTTACTTTTACAGTGGAGCGTAATGCAAATGCAGATACGCTAAAACCCCCGGTAACAACACCTGAGCCTACAGATCCTCCCCATACACACAGTTATAGTCCTGCAACCTGTACAGAACCACAGACTTGTTCTTGTGGAGCCACAAAAGGAAAAGCTAATGGACATAGCTACTCTAATGGAAAGTGTATAGCGTGTGGAAAGAAAGACCCAAATTACACACAAGAAACAATGGTATGGATACCTACCAACGGTGGTAAAAAATATCACAGTAAGGCAAGTTGTAGCAATATGATAGATCCTAAAAAAGTTACACAATCTGAAGCAGAATCTCTTGGATTTACACCGTGCAAAAAATGCCAATAGAAAAAGGCTCGCCAGATGGCGAGCCTTTTTGCGGCGGGAGCAAGCCCCCGCCCTACAATATTATAACTTCCCGTAGGTTTTATCTAAGAACCGTTGGGCGGTGATGACGGCCCGCTTGTGGGTGCCTTCGCCGATTTTGCCCTTTTCGTCAAAGGCTTCTACCCGGAAGGTGATAATGGACCCGTCCACTGCAATCACCTCTGCCTCTGCCCGCACTTCCAGACCAACCGGTGTGGCGGAAATGTGGGAGATATTCAACTCTGTACCCACGGAGGTCTTTTCCTCCGGCAAGGCTTCAGCGATTGCTTCGCAAGCGGCACCCTCCATCAGCGCCACCATACAGGGTGTAGCATAAACCAGTAAGCTTCCCGAGCCTACCTCCAGGGCAGTATCTTCCCGCTCTACCTGGGTTGCGGCTTCGCCCTTCATTCCAATCGTAATTTCCATAGAAATAACCTCCTTTTTTCTTAACTATAATGAAAAACAAACTTGCTGTCAATAAAGGGATTGCAATTTTTTTTACACTGATTTATAATACAGGCAAATAAAAGAAAGAGGTGCTGTTATGGGCGTCTATGATAAGCTAAATCTCACTATGCTCTGCGACTTTTATGAGTTGACTATGGGCAACGGCTACTTTGAAAACGGCTATAAAGACCGGATTTGTTATTTTGATGTATTTTTCCGGAAATGTCCCGATGGCGGCGGCTTTGCCATTGCGGCAGGACTGGAGCAGATTGCGGAGTACATCCAGTCTCTCCATTTTTCCGAGGAGGATATTGCATATCTCCGGGGCAGAAAGCTCTTTACCGAGGGCTTTTTGGAATACCTGAAGGATTTCCGCTTCACCGGTGATATTTGGGCTGTTCCCGAGGGTACACCCATTTTCCCCAATGAGCCTATTATGACCATTCGCGCGCCGGCCATTCAGGCACAGCTCATTGAGACCTTTATTTTGCTGTCTGTCAACCACCAGAGCCTGATTGCCACCAAAGCAAACCGGGTGGTTCGCGCTGCCCAGGGCAGAACGGTGCTGGAATTCGGCTCTCGCCGTGCCCAGGGCGCAGATGCTGCCATCTTAGGCTCCAGAGCCGCCTATATCGGCGGTTGTAACGGCACGGCCTGCACCATCTCCGACCAGCTTTTCGGCGTTTACGCCGGCGGTACAATGGCTCACGCCTGGGTGCAGATGTTCGACACCGAGCTGGAAGCCTTTACCGCCTACTGCAAGATGTATCCCACCAATGCCACCTTGCTGGTAGATACCTACGATACCTTAAATTCCGGTATTCCCAATGCCATCCGCGCCTTTAACGAGGTGCTAAAGCCTATGGGCATTACCAAGTGCGGCATCCGCTTAGATTCCGGCGATATGGCATATCTTACCCGGAAAGCCCGGAAAATGCTGGACGATGCAGGCTGGACAGAATGCAAGATTTCTGTTTCCAACTCTTTGGACGAGTATCTGATCGAAGACCTGCTCCATCAGGGCGCGCAGATTGATATGTTCGGCGTTGGCGAGCGCTTGATTACCGCCCGGAGCGAGCCGGTATTTGGCGGCGTGTACAAGCTGTGCGCTGTAGAACGGGAGGATGGAAGCATCCAGCCCAAGATCAAGATTTCCGAGAACGTGGGCAAGATTACCACGCCTCATTTCAAGAAATTCTATCGCTTCTACGGCAACGACACCGGAAAAGCCATTGCCGACTACCTGTGCGTTTATGATGAAACCGTGGACGACAGCGGAGAAATGGAGATTTTCGATCCTAACGCCACCTGGAAAACCAAGACAGTATACGATTTTACCGCAAAAGAGATGCAGGTTCCCATTTTCAAAAACGGCGAGCTTGTATATAAGTTCCCGTCTTTGGACGAGGTTCGCGCTTACTGCTTAGAGCAGGTGGATACCCTGTGGGATGAGGTAAAGCGGTTTGATAATCCCCATACCTACTATGTGGACCTGTCCCAAAAGCTCTGGGATATCAAATACGGTTTGCTTAAGAATCGGAACAAATGAGAAAAGAAACAAAAGCCGTCGCCTTAGGCGGTATGCTGGGGGCGGTAGCAATGGTGGTTATGTGCCTGGGCGGCCTGATCCCGGTATCGACCTATATTTGCCCTGTGATGTGTATGCTGATTCTGCAGACGGTCTTAAACCTCTGCGGCAGGAAAATCGCCTGGGCGTGGTACATTATGGTCTCTCTTTTGAGCCTGCTGTTAGGGCCGGACAAGGAAGCGGCGGCGCTGCTGGTGCTTTTGGGCTATTACCCCATTATTAAGCCGAAAATGGATCGTTTACCCCTGAAAATCCTATGGAAATTAGTGCTTTTCAATGCCGTAACCGTATTTATGTACACGGCGGTGGTAGCCCTTTTGGGGCTGGAAGCCATCATCGTGGAGCATAACTTTCTCGGTTATGCATCGCTTGCCCTGATGATTCTCTTGGGCAACGCCACCTTCTTCCTGCTGGATAAACTACTCACCCGATTTGCACCAAATAAAACCCGGAAGGCTTGACCTTCCGGGTTTTGGTTTATGTATTATACCTCTTCGCTGATAGCCAGCAGGAGAATACCGACAATGACAACCGCGATGAATGCGTAGGTTTTCCAGGAGAGCTTTTCTTTCAGGAAAATACGGGAAAGGAGCAGGGAAACAACGCATACGGAGGAAAGAATAGGGGCAGCAATGGCGTCGACTCCGCCGAGAGCGTAAACATAAGTAAACTGACCTGCGGTTTCAAATACGGCAGCAAGAATCTTATCCTTGTGCTGAGGAACAGAGCCAAACTCGACTTTCTTGGCCTTCATAAAGATAAAAAGACCTAAAGCAAACAAAGCATAGGTTAATTCATAGCTGGTGTTTGCTACAGCTTCAATGGTATCTTCGGTAACATCCACCAAGGGGGAATTGGCGACATCCTCAATCAGGAAGAAGGCATCGTCAAGGAAAGTGCCGAAGGCATCAAGAAATGCATACACAAAGGGCATACAGAAAGCCACAACAGCCAGGGTCTTGCCCAGTTTTTTCTTTCGGGGAGTCTCGCCTTTGTTTTCCAAAAAGCTGACACCCAAAACACCAACGGTGATAACACCCACGGCGATCCAGGTAAACAGGGAGATTTCTTCCTGCATAAAAATGGCGAACAGAAGCACACAGATAACACCGGCGGTGTTTTCAATGGGGTCAGAAATGGATTCCTCCAAAAAGCGCATTCCAAAATAGGAAAAAGCCATAGAAATGATGTAGAACAGGGAAACAGGAAGATAACGGATGATATTTTCGGGATTGTAGTTGATATCCTGAGTCAGTAGAGTGAAGATGGCGTGGGCACCCATAACAACGCCAACCCAAACGCAAATCTTCAGGTGGGAGTATTTTTCATTGGGTTGGGCGCCTTTTTTATAGAAAAGCTCTGCTGTGCCCCATAGAAGGGCAGTTGCGATGGAAAAGAATAACCAATTCATAATATCTTTTTCTCCTTCTTTTTATAAATCTACAAGACCTGCATTTACCATTTCCTGCAGGCTCTTTAAGATACCTAATTTTGCGTGGCACCAGGTAAGACCGCCCTGGAAATAGACGGCATAGGGGGGACGGATCGGGCCGTCGGCAGACAGCTCGATGGAAGAACCCTGAATAAATGCACCGGCTGCCATAATGACATTGTCGTTATAGCCGGGCATATCCCAAGGCAGGGGTGTGGCAAATGCGTCCACAGGTGCTGCGCCCTGAATACCGGCACAGAAAGCAATCATTGCCTTCTCGCTGCCAAGCTCTACTGCCTGGATAATATCGTGGCGGCTTTCGGTGGCATTGGGAACGCACTTAAAGCCCAAAGGCTCATAGAGATTTGCGGCGAAAATAGCACCCTTTTCTGCGCCTGCTACCACCGTAGGGGCAAGGAAGAAGCCTTGGTACAAAGAGGTCATCAGACCTAAGTTTGCGCCGACCTCCTGACCGAGACCGGGAGCGGTGAGCCGGTAAGCGCAGCGGTTTACACATTCGCGTGTGCCGCAGATATAACCGCCGATGGGGGCAAGACCGCCGCCGGGATTCTTAATAAGAGAGCCCACTACCATATCCGCGCCTACATCAGAAGGTTCGATGGTTTCCACAAATTCGCCGTAGCAGTTATCTACCATTACAAGCACATCGGGTTTTATGCTCTTTACAAAGGCAATCAGCTCCCCGATTTGTGTTACAGAGAAGGTGGGGCGGGTGGCATAGCCTTTGGAGCGCTGAATGGTTACAAGCTTTGTTTTTTCGTTTATGGCAGCACGAATACCGTCAAAGTCAAATGTGCCGCCCGGAAGCAAGTCCACCTGCCGGTAGGAAACACCGTATTCTTTGAGGGAGCAGGGGCTTTCCCGAATGCCGATCACCTCCTGCAGCGTGTCATAAGGCAGACCCACAGGGGAGAGCAGCTCATCGCCCGGCAAAAGGTTTGCTGACAGCGCTACCGTCAGTGCGTGGGTGCCGCAGGTAATCTGGGGGCGGACAAGGGCGGCCTCCGTGTGGAATACATCGGCGTAGACCCGCTCCAAGTTATCCCGACCCAAATCGTCGTAGCCGTAGCCGGTGGTGCCGGCAAAGCAGGCGGCAGAGACCCGGTTTTTCTGCATAGCGGCAATGACCTTGCCCTGATTGTATTCTGCAATCTTGTCAATTTCGGCAAAACGCTCCCGAAGTCTTTCCAGAGCCTTTTCGCCATACTCATAAACCGCGGGGCTAACACCCAAAGCGGCATACATCTGTGTAAACTGTTCCACTTTATTTCTCCTCTTTCTGCATAGACGCAAATACTTGGTTTGCAATATCGCTGAGTACTTCCGGCCGGGAAACAATGAGTCCTGTTTCCTCTTCTCCCAAGATCAGGAGCGTATCTCCCGGGCGTATCTTAAACAGCTCCCGGGCTTCCTTGGGAATTACGATCTGACCGCGGTCGCCGACCTTCGCTGTACCGAAAACACGGCGGGATTTGCCTTTGCCAAGTATGTGTTTTCCTCCGGCCATAGGGCTTCCTCCAATTCCTACTTTTCATACTTTTCACACAAAAGAGAGTATAATCAAAACCGCCCCGGTTGTCAAGTGTTACAATGGCTGTATAGCAAAATAAAGGCTCCCTTGTGTAAAGGGAGCTGGCAAAAATCTTTGATTTTTGACTGAGGGATTGTTTTTCGTCGATACACTACAACCCCTCCGTCAGCCCGTTCGGGCTGACACCTCCCCTTGCACAGGGGAGGCGTTTGTGCGGCGATAATTGTCAATTCTCAATTATCAATTACTTAGTCGTTTCTGCGACCTTTGCCGCCAAAAAGAAGAACCAGCCGCAGAAGCTGGGCAAGGGAAACGGCCAGAGCGGCTACATAGGTCATAGCTGCGGCGGTGAGGGTTTTTCTTGCGCCCTTTTGTTCCTCAGTGGTTAAAATGCCGCTGTCGGTAATGGCGTTCATTGCCCGGCGGCTGGCGTTAAACTCCACAGGGAGCGTAATCAGCTGGAATACGGCAGAAAGGCCAAAGCAGGCGATACCGGCGTAAATAAAGCCGGAGGAGGTAACGGCTTCCGAGGTAAACAGCAGACCAATGAGAATCAGGGGCATTGCCAGCATTGAGCCGATGTTGGTAATGGGGATAATGGCTGCCCGAATTTTGATAGGGAAGTAACTGTTTGCATACTGCACTGCGTGGCCGGCCTCGTGGCAGGCAACGCCGATGGCGGCAGTGGAGGTGCTGTCGTAGACACTGTCGGACAGGCGAATGGTGTTGCTCCGGGGGTCAAAATGATCCGTAAGATTGCCGGAGACCCGGGTGATCTGCACGCCGCTGACACCGTTTTTCAGAAGTACCTGCCGGGCAGCCTCTGCGCCGGTAATCCGGCGGGTAGACATCTGCTTAGAATAGCGATTAAAGGTGGAATTGACCCGTGCGCTGGCAATGAGGGCGAAAATCACACAGGGAAGCACCAAGACCAAATATGTCCAGTCAAATCCGTAATAATAAAAAGGCATAATTTTGCTCCTTTCTTTTCATTATCTCTATTATACCCAAAGAGGGCAATTTTGCAAGACCGCCAGAGTAGAAGAACTTTACATTTTTGTAAATTCTATATATAATAGTCAAAAAGGAGGTAGCTTATGGATATTTTATATTGGTTTGAGAGCATCCGGGTTCCGGTGCTGAATGAATTTATGCTGCTGGTTACCCGCTTTGGCGAGGAGACACTTTTTTTGGTGGCAGCGATGACGATGCTTTGGTGCGTAGATAAACGGAAAAGCTATTATCTGCTGGCAGTGGGCTTTTTAGGCCTGATCTCCAATCAGTTTTTGAAGATCACCTGCCGCATTCCCAGACCCTGGGTACTGGATCCGGAGTTTACGATTTTGGAGCAGGCAAGAGAAGCCGCCGCAGGCTATAGCTTCCCCAGCGGTCATACCCAAACGGCGGTGGGCACATTCGGTAGTATCGCCGCGGTTACCAAAAACCGGGTTGTTAAGACCTTATGTGTGGCAATTTGTATTTTAGTGCCCATCTCCAGAATGTATGTAGGTGTTCATACGCCTTTGGATGTCTCTGTGGCGGCAGTAATGGCACTTCTTTTGATTTGCGTACTTCAGCCTATGGCAGGGGAGAAAAGCAAAAAGTGGATGCCTTGGATAATGGGCGGAATGGTCCTATGCGCTCTGGCTTTTTGGGGCTATATCGAGCTTTTCCCCTTCCCGGCAGATATAGATGCCCATAATTACAGCTCCGCTGTCAGCAATGCCTATAAGTTTTTAGGTGCGATTGTTGGCTTTGCGGTGGTGTATATTGTGGATGAAAAATGGTTACACTTTGAGGTAAAGGCAGTTTGGTGGGCGCAGATTATCAAAGTTGCCATCGGTTTTGTGCTGGTACTTTTGGTAAAGAGCGGTTTGAAAGCTCCGCTGAATGCGCTTATAGGTGCTTCCGCAGGTGCGGCGGTTCGGTATTTTCTCATTGTCATCGTTGCGGGAATTGTGTGGCCGCTGTCTTTTAAGTTCTTTAAGGGTTTGGGAAATAAGGAGTAAATTATGTGGCTTTTATGGTCTGCATTTGCTGTTCTTGTGCTGATTTTGGCGGTGGGATTCTATACATTTGACACTGCTTGTAGAAGAAAAGCAGAGCCGGAATGGCTGAATGAACAGGCATTGCAGAATACGGCCTATGAAAAATACGCAAAGCATATTCAGACGGCAGACCATTGGCTGCATACCCATCCGGTGGTAGATGTGTGGATGGAAAGCCAGGACAGCTTAAAGCTTCACGCCCATTGGATTCCCGCGGACGATCCAAAAGGTACGGTAATTTTGGCGCACGGCTATCGCAGTACCAAGCTTTTGGATTTTGGAATGATTTTGGAGCTGTACCACAACTTAAATTTGAATCTACTGCTCATCGACCAGCGTAGCCACGCCCGCAGCGAAGGCAAATATATCACCTTCGGCGTCTTGGAAAGTCGGGATGTGCAGGGTTGGGTAAAATTCCATAACGAGAAGTTTGGCTGTCATCCCATCCTTCTCAGCGGCCTTTCTATGGGTGCGTCCACAGTGCTGTACCTTGCAGATCGGGAACTGCCGGGAAATGTCAAAGGCATTATTGCTGATTGCGGCTTCACCTCTCCCAAGGAAATTATTGCCAAGGTATTCAAAGATACGGTGCATTTTGGTGCGGGACCGTTTTTGTGGGCGGCAGACCTGTTTGCCCGGGTGCTGGCAGGCTTTAGCTTTTATGAGCGGGATAGCCGGAAGAGCCTGAAAAAAAGCCGTTTGCCGGTACTGCTGGTTCACGGCACAGGGGACAAATTTGTACCCTGCAAAATGACCGAGCAGGCCTACGATGCCTGCACTTCCGATAAGCAGATGTTTCTTGTGGGAGATGCGGGGCACGGTGTCAGCTATCTGGCAAATACGACACAGTATAGAAAATATGTCATTGACTTTTTGCGGAAATATATAAATGAGGGAATTTAATATGAGCGAAATTCGTGTAAAAAAATTACGGGAGGGTGCGACCCTTCCTACATACGGCACAGCGTATTCTGCCGGCGCTGATCTTTATGCTTGCCTTGCAGAAAATATTACTATCGCCCCCGGCGAAACGGCCTTTATACCCACCGGCATCGCGCTCGAAGTGCCGGAAAGGTGTGCAGGTCTTATCTATGCCCGCAGCGGTCTTGCCTGCAAGAGGGGACTTGCCCCTGCTAATAAGGTTGGGGTTGTAGACAGCGACTACCGGGGGGAAATTATGGTAGCGCTGCACAATCACGGCAGCGAGCCCCAGACGGTGGCAAACGGCGAGCGGATCGCCCAAATGGTCATCACCCCGGTGCTGACCCCGGCTTATGTAGAAGCGGAGGAGCTGTCCGACACCGTCCGCGCCAGCGGCGGTTTCGGCTCTACCGGAAAATAAGAAAAGTCCCTGACCGTTGGTCAGGGACTTATTTCTTAGTAATAAAGTAGGTCAGAGTAAGTGGGGTAGGGCCAGTAGCTCTTATCGGTGTACTTTTCCAAAATATCCGCTGCCTGGCGGAGTGTCTCCATCCGGGCAAGAACCATACTGTGATAATACAAAGCCGCCATTCGGTTATCTGCCGGAACAGTCTCTAAATCGGCTTGAAGCTCCTGACAGGTGCTATACAGGCTATCGGCGGCATCGGACAAAGTCTTTGCCAATGCCTTTTCTGCCTTGCATGGCAGTCCTGCGGCTTCCTTGGAGAGAATGCCGGAGGATAGGGCGGCACTATACGCGGTGGCGGCAGGGAGAATCTGGTGCAACACCATATCAATACTGGTACGGGCTTCGATATTGATATGCTTGCAGTAGGATTCCAGATGAATCTCATACCGGGCGTGAAACTCGTTCTCTGTAAAGATACCGTGCTTTTTGAATAGGTCGATATTGGCAGGGTCCAGATAAGCGTCCAAACTTTCCGGGGTGGAGCGCAGATTGGAAAGACCTCTGCGTGCGGCTTCTTTTTCCCATTCCTTAGAATAGCCGTTGCCGTTAAAGATGATCCTTTGATGCTCCGTAAAGCTCCGGCAAACAAGGGTATGCAGTGCTGCCTCAAAGTCCTCAGCCTGCTCTAATTCGCTGGCATATCGGGCTAAGATCTCCGCCATAATGGTATTGAGCGCAATGTTGGGACCTGCGATGGACTGGGAAGAGCCTACCATACGGAACTCAAATTTATTACCGGTAAAGGCCAGGGGAGAGGTGCGGTTGCGGTCGGTGGTATCCTTGGGAATGGGGGGTAAAACATCCACACCAATCCGCATCAGACCCTTATCCGGGCCTTCATAGTTGGTGCTGTTGATAATAGATTCTACAACCGCCGTCAGTTCATCGCCTAAGAAAATAGAAACGATGGCAGGAGGGGCTTCGTTGGCACCCAGACGGTGATCATTGCCGGCACCGGCAATGGTACTGCGCAACATATCCTGATATTCGTCAATACCGTGGATGAATGCTGCCAAAAACAGCAGAAAACGGGCGTTTTGCGCCGGTGTCTGACCGGGACTGAACAGGTTTTTTCCTCCGTCGGTGGATAAAGACCAGTTGTTATGCTTACCGGAGCCGTTCACACCGGCAAAGGGCTTTTCATGGAGTAGACATACCAAGTTATGCTTGGCGGCGCACTTTTTCATTACCTGCATCATAAGCTGGTTGGTATCACAGGCATTATTGGCTGCAGTATAAATGGGCGCAAGCTCGTGCTGACAGGGGGCGGCTTCGTTGTGCTTTGTCTTGGACAGCACGCCCAAACGCCAAAGCTGCTCGTCAAGATCCTGCATAAACCGGGATACCCGGTTGCGGATCGTACCAAAATAGTGATCATCCAATTCCTGACCTTTAGGTGGCTGTGCGCCGAACAGGGTACGACCGGTTAGACGCAGATCTTCTCTTTGGGAGTAGAGATCCTTGGGCAGTAGAAAATACTCCTGTTCCGCACCGACACAGGGAATGACCCGACGGGTTTTTTTATCGCCGAACAGCCGCAAAATGCGGGTAGCCTCCCGGGAGACTTCGTCAATGGAACGCAAAAGGGGCGTCTTTTTATCTAATGCTTCTCCGGTATAGGAGAAGAAACAGGTGGGAATGTACAGACTTCCGTCCCGGACAAAGGCAAAGGAGGTAGGATCCCAGGCGGTATAACCACGGGCTTCAAAGGTTGCCCGCAGACCGCCGGAGGGGAAGGAGGAAGCGTCCGGTTCGCCCCGCACAAGCTCCTTGCCGGAGAACTCCATAATGATATTCCCCTCACCGTCGGGAGTAATGAAGGAGTCGTGCTTTTCGGCAGTAATGCCGGTCATAGGCTGGAACCAGTGGGTATAGTGGGTCGCACCTTTTTCAATCGCCCATTGCTTCATTGCTACAGCAATCTCGTTGGCTACATCCAAGGGCAGAGAAGTGCCGTTTTCGATGCACTGCTTCCAAGCATTAAAAACCTCGCTGCAAAGGCGCTTGCGCATAGTGGCTTCGTTGAATACATCACAGCCGAAGATTTCGGGAATATTCACAAAGTCGCCCATAATCGTTCCTCCAATTCTTTGATTTGTTCTATTTTAATGTATGAAAGAAAAGATTGCAAGAACAAATGTGTATAAATTTCTTGCCTGAGACGATGGATTGTTGTACAATGCTACAAAAATACCGAAATTCCCAATTTTTCTGAAAATGTGGATTGCGTTTTATATATCATATGTGTATAATACCTATAACAATTCTGTTATAAGTTAGGGTGGTAAAAAATATGCCGATTTATGAGGAAATGAGTGCCGCACAGCTTTCTGCGGCTTATGCCAAAGAGAAAGCCCATTATGAAGATTGCAAGGCCCAGGGCCTAAGCCTGAATATGGCAAGAGGTAAGCCTTCCAAGGCACAGCTTGACGAGGTTAGCGGCCTTTTGACGGCTATTAGCTCTGTAGATGACTGCTTTGCGGATAATACAGATGTCCGTAACTACGGTGAGTTGGCAGGTATGCCCAGCGCCAGAGCATTCTGGGCAGATATTTTGGGCTGTAAGCCGGAGCAGACGGTGATTGGCGGTACTTCCAGCTTGAATTTGGCCTTTGATGTGATCTCCCGGGCCTATACTCACGGCTTACTCCATAGCCCTAAACCCTGGGGCAAGGAGGAAAAGGTAAAATTTCTGTGTCCGGCTCCCGGTTATGACCGGCACTTCCGAATCACGGAGTTTTTCGGTGCGGAGCTGATCACTATTCCTATGACGACCACCGGCCCGGATATGGATTTGGTAGAGCTTTATATCAAAGACCCGGCAGTAAAGGGTATTTGGTGTGTGCCCAAATATTCCAATCCCGACGGTATCATTTATTCCGATGAAACGGTTCATCGCTTGGCTTCTATGAAGCCTGCGGCCCCGGACTTTGCCATTATGTGGGACAACGCCTACTGTGTCCACGAGTTTGAGGGCGACTATGTGGAATTTCCGGACATTATCGGCCTGTGCCAGCAGTATGGCAATGCCGATATGGTCTATGAGTTTGCTTCCACCTCTAAAATTACCTTTGCCGGTGCAGGTGTTTCTGTGTTGGCCTGTTCGGAAGCAAATGTGGGCTATTTCCTGAAGCTGTTCTCTGTGCAAATGATTTCTTATGACAAGGTCAACCAGCTTCGCCATGTGCGGTATCTCAAGGACAAGAAAAACACCATTGCGCTTATGAAACGCCACGCCGCTATTATGGCGCCAAAATTCCGTGTTGTGGCGGAATATCTGGAAAAGCAGATCACGCCCTGCGGCTTTGGTAGCTGGAACGATCCCAAGGGCGGTTACTTTGTCAGTATGAACACAATGCCCGGCACAGCCAAGCGGGCGTTGGCACTTTGCAAAGAAGCAGGCGTGGAAATGACCCCTGCCGGTGCTACCTATCCCTACGGCATCGACCCCAATGACAGCAATATCCGTATCGCACCCAGTTTGCCCCCCGTGGAAGAGCTGGAGAAAGCAATGGATATTTTCTGCACTTGCCTGAAGATGGCGGCATTGGAAAAACTGATGAATAAGTGAGAATAGTTTATGGCTGCACTGAAAGAATTATATTATGAAAAAAGAGGCAAAATACTGGTAAAGAACCTGCTTTCCCGGCATTTTGACGCAGTTTACTGTGCTACCCGGGAGGAAGCGTTGGAAAAAGCCTTGGCGTGGATTCCCGAGGGAGCGACTGTAGGCTGGGGTGGCGCAATGTCCGCCCAGCAGATTGGCCTGATGGATGCCCTGAAAAACGGTCCTTACCGCCCGATGGACAGGGAAAAGTGTGCCACCGCTGGGGAACGGACAGAGCTGATGCATAAACACCTGGGCGCGGATGTATTTATTACCGGCGCAAATGCCATGAGCTTGGACGGTCAGATGGTCAACATTGACGGTACGGGCAACCGTGTGGCGGCTATTACCTTTGGCCCAAAAACCGTACTGGTCATTGCCGGTATGAACAAGGTAATGGATACCTTGGATGAAGCCATCCGTCGGGCAAGAACGGTTGCCGCGCCGTTAAACCAACAGCGTTTTCTGTTGGATAACCCTTGCTCTGTTACCGGAACCTGTGCAGATTGCAAGAGCCTGACCTGTATCTGCAATCAAATTCTGATTACCAGAAATTGCCGCCCTGCAGGACGGATCAAGTTCGTTCTGATAGGCGAGGATTTAGGACTTTAAGAGAGGAAAGAAGCTGTGTACGAAAAGGGGAAGGCACTATACCAAAAGTACCGCAGTACGGTCATATACCTTGTGTTCGGCGTACTGACCACTGTTGTAAATTACGCCGTCTATCTGCCCCTTTATAATTTTGCAGAGTTGCCTGCGGCGGTTTGCAATGTGATTGCCTGGGTGACGGCAGTTGCCTTTGCCTACGTTACCAATAAGCTGTATGTCTTTGAAAGTAAAAGCTGGAAAACGGGCGTATTCTCTGAGCTTCTCCGTTTTGTGGGAAGCAGAGTGGCCTCCGGCGCTATCGAAACGGTAAGTTTGCTTTTAACTGTGGATATTTTAGGCTGGAACGGCAATGTGATGAAACTTTTGCTTGCCGTATTTGTCATTGTTTTCAACTATGTCCTCAGCAAATTCTTCGTATTCAAAAAATAAACCCTCCCCTTTGGGGAGGGGGACCGCTTGCGGTGGGTGAGGCTACCTCATCCGACCTCGCTCTTGCTCGGCCACCTTCCCCAGAGAGGAAGGTATTTTTTATCACACTATTGCAAAGCGAAAATAATTATGTTAGCATAGTTATGCCAATCTAATCAAATAATGAAAAAGCATCATTAACATAGTGGGTAGTATACCCTTTTGTGTTTATGCCAAGAATTTGATAAAAACGCAAATTCCGGCGGTATAGACACAATGGTGCTTATATTGATTAATTTGGCGACTATCGGAGTTTGCGTTTTTTGTGCGGCTGCCTCGGTGGCCGCACTTTTTATTTTTGGAGGAAAAGGTATGAAAGGTATCATTCAGAATGTTGTGGATATAGAGCAAACTGAAACAAACGATACTACCGAAAAGTGTGTGATTTGCGGTAGAGATACGCCCTATAAAATCAGTACGCCCATCAACCAAAGGGAATTTTATTTGGAAGGCTCCGGGCAGATTTGTTTGCACTGTCATTATAAGAGTTATGGAAAGAATAGAGAACTGTATGAATGACCATAACCGATAAACTGCGTTACATTCAAGGCAAAGAGCAGGTTTTGTGCCTGCTCTTTGTTTACTTTTGATAGGCTGTGTGTTATACTATCTAAAACGAAGGGAGGGTTGCGTGTGGACCGTTTTGTGCTCAATTCCGAATATAAGCCCACTGGCGACCAGCCGGAGGCTATCCAAAAACTTTCCGAGGGTTTGGAAAAAGGAATGCAGGAGCAGGTGCTGCTTGGCGTTACCGGCTCGGGTAAAACCTTTACCATGGCAAATATCATTGCCAATGCCAACCGTCCTACCTTGGTGCTTGCTCACAATAAGACCCTCGCCGCCCAGCTTTGCTCGGAGTTCCGGGAATTCTTCCCGGACAATGCGGTGGAGTATTTTGTCTCTTATTACGACTATTATCAGCCGGAGGCCTATATTGCCCATACGGATACCTATATTGAAAAAGACTCCGCAGTCAACGAAGAGATTGACCGTCTGCGCCATAGCGCTACCTCGGCTCTATTTGAACGCCGGGATGTGATTGTAGTATCCTCTGTGAGCTGTCTGTACGGCCTGGGCGACCCCATTGACTATAAAAGTATGGTCATCTCTCTGCGGACAGGGCAGGAGCGGCCGATGGATGAGATTTTGGCCAAATTGGCGGAAATCCGCTATGAGCGCAACGACATCGACTTTTCCCGGAATAAGTTCCGTGTCCGGGGCGACACATTGGAGGTCTATCCTGCCTACTGGAACGGCAGAGCCATCCGGGTGGAGTTTTTCGGAGATGAAATTGACCGGATTGCCGAGGTCAACGCTGTTTCTGGTGTGGTAGAGCGATATATTGACCATATTGCCATCTATCCCGCCAGCCACTATGTGGCATCCCGGGAAAAGTTAGAGCGGGCGATGGCGGAAATCCGTGAGGAATGCGACCGACAGGTGGAATATTTCCGTTCTCAGGACAAGCTGATTGAAGCCCAGCGGATTGCCCAGCGCACCAATTACGACCTGGAAATGCTGACCGAGATCGGCTTTTGTACCGGTATCGAAAACTATTCCCGGGTTATTCAGGGAAGAGCTCCCGGTACACCGCCTACCACGCTGCTTGACTATTTCCCCGATGATTTTCTGCTCTTTATTGACGAGAGCCATGTAACCTTACCCCAAACAAGAGCGATGTATGCCGGAGACCGCAGCCGTAAGGATGCCCTTGTGAACTACGGCTTCCGCCTGCCCTCGGCTTACGATAACAGACCGCTGAATTTTGAGGAATTTACGCAAAAAATACACCAGCGGATTTATGTTTCCGCAACCCCCGGTGAATATGAGCTTTCTCGCTCTTCCCAAACGGTGGAACAGGTCATCCGTCCCACAGGCCTTTTAGACCCTGTGATTGAAGTCCGCCCCATTGAGGGGCAGATCGACGATTTGATTGGGGAGATCAACGCCCGCGCCGCCAAGAATGAAAGGGTGCTGGTAACTACCCTAACCAAGAAAATGGCGGAGGATTTGACGGTTTACCTCCAAAAGGTAGGCATCCGCGTCCGTTATATGCACGCCGACATTGGTGCAATGGAGCGTATGGAGATCATCCGGGATTTGCGTATGGCAAAATTTGATGTCCTTGTGGGTATCAACCTGCTCCGAGAGGGCCTTGACCTGCCGGAGGTCAGCTTGGTTGCCATTTTGGATGCGGACAAGGAGGGCTTCCTCCGTTCGGAGACCAGCCTGATCCAGACCATCGGCCGTGCCGCCCGGAATGCCGACGGCAAGGTAGTTATGTATGCCGATACGATTACGCCTTCAATGCGAAATGCCATCGACACCACCGCCCGCCGTCGGGAAATCCAAAATGCCTATAATGAGAAAAACGGCATTGTCCCCAAGACCATTGTGAAATCCGTCCGGGATCTCATTGAAATTTCTTCGCCCACCGCTGAACGGAAGGGCAGAGCCGGTATCAAGCTGACAAAGGCAGAAAAGGAAAAAGAGATTGCCCGTCTGGAAAAGCAGATGAAGGAAGCCGCCCGTATGATGGAATACGAATATGCGGCCATCCTCCGGGACGAAATCATCAAGCTCCGCGGGGAAAGCTAATCTTTTATTGTCATTGCGAGGCTCGCAGAGCCGTGGCAATCTCCTGGTATAACCCTAAAAATTCTTACAAACAAAAAACCGGCAGGGGGGACCCTGCCGGTAAATTTTATCTGTTCAGAAGCTCCGTGCAATCAAAAATGCCCTCAAACCAATCGGGGTGGTTGCGGATGTTTTCTCCGCCAACCAGCAGTCGACCCATTCCAACATAATCTTCACCCAAGGTTGCCCAGGGCGTGCCGTTTGCACTAAAGCCCAAATAACGGTGGAAGCCCGCTTCCTGAAGCGCCTGGAATTTTGGACCGGAATAGGTATTTTCTACAGCAAGATCACTGCTTTGAGCAAAAACGAAGGTATCCAGCTGCCCTAAAATGGGTGTAACCTCATTTTTCCAGCTGCTTAGGTCTGCCTGGATAGCGGCCAGCCCCCGCGTGCCATAACCGATGTTTGCATAGGTATAGCAGGCAAGATTATAGCCCTTTTCGGTCAATACCTCTGCCACGGCCTTAGCGTCTGCTATCTCTTGGGCGTAAGCTGCTTCACCCAGTTTTTCCTTGGCGGCGCCGTGGGTACGGTAGCCGAAAAGGCCGTTATAGCCGGTTAGCGCCAATATTGCTCTTGCCCCACGGTAGGAAAAATCGGGATGTCTTTCGATGAAATCTTCCAAGATGGGAACAAGGTCATAAGCACCGGTAACGGTATTGCCGTTGGCATCCACCATTTCACAGGAGAGATTACCGTTTGCATCTACCACCAGTTTGCTTGCAAAGCCGCAACCGTTTTTGTCAGCGAACATATCCCCGTCGCTGTCCACTAAGTACAGGCTGTAGTTTACATTGGTCTGGGTCAAAAGCAGAGGCTTCTTTCCCGCAGGGAGCAGAAGCTCTTTGGCGGCATAGCCTGCGCCGTTTTGCTCCGCAATATCGTCAAGGCTTACCAATATGTAACCGTTATCGTAAAGCCGGGTGAGTATTTCGGAAAATTCTTCGGTGGTAACAAAATTCCGGTTGAAGGAATTTTTGTAGGTGGGGTCGTTAAAAGCTCGCTTGGAATCTGCAATCAGTAGCTGGAAAGAGAGGTTGGGAATTTTAGAAAGGTTATTCCAGACAATCAAATTATTTTTCTCCTCAGTATAGATCTGCCACAGCGTGTTGATATTTGCAAATTCGCTCCGATTGCCGGTAAATTTCTCCAAAATTGCCAATGCGCCGTCATAATCGTACATAGCCGCCAGTTTTTCGGCTTGGTCCATTAACGCTTCCGCTTGCTTTAACAGGGCTTCATAGGCTTCCTGCTGGGCGATGGATTCAGCAATGCTGGCATCCAAAGCGGCCTGCTTCTGATTGTTGGCATTGCTGATCGCGCCCATAATAAAAACAACGATAAGTACGACTACACCTAATGCCAAAATAGGTGGCAGATAGGCTTCCTTGAATATTTTTAGCTTAGAGGGTTTTCTTCTCCGGTGATTTACCTGACGGTTTTCGGGTGTGGTACTGGGATTCATTCTAACGCCACCTTTCTGCTGATATGCCTATTATAGAAAGCCAAAGGGTAAAAAGCAAGGGATTTTCGGCAGTTCTTGACGGCGACTATAAAAGAAATCTTGCAATATAGGCTTCTTTGGGGTATACTTAAAAAATGGGAGGGACGCATTATGGAGAAAATTACAAGCTTTACCATCGACCATATTAAGCTGCAACCGGGACTGTATGTTTCCCGAAAAGATAAGGTTGGCGCGGAAACGGTTACCACCTTTGACTTGCGGCTTACATCTCCCAACGACGAGCCGGTAATGAATACGGCAGAAATGCACACCATTGAGCATTTGGCTGCTACCTATTTGCGAAATGAGCCTAACTGGAAAGAAAAAGTGCTGTATTTTGGACCTATGGGCTGCCGTACCGGGTTTTATCTGCTGTTAGCAGGGGATTATGCCTCCCGGGAGATACTGCCTTTGGTGGCAGATTGCTTCCATTTTATCCGGGATTTCCGGGGAGAAGTGCCTGGCGCATCCGCCAAGGATTGTGGCAATTATTTAGATATGAATTTACCTATGGCAAACTACTGGGGCAAAAAATACGCAACCCTTTTAGAAAATATTATGGATGACCGACTGGTATATCCCGAATAAGGAGAAGAAAATGAAGCTTGGCATTATCGGCGCGATGGATGTGGAGGTCGCGGCCTTAAAGGCGAAAATGGAAGATGTAACTACCCGGGAAATCGCTGGCTCTACCTATTTTGAGGGCACGTTAGAGGGAACACCTGCCGTTGTGGTGCAATGCGGCGTTGGCAAGGTCAATGCGGCCCTGTGCGCCCAGATATTGTGCGATGTGTACGGTGTAACCCATATCGTCAATACCGGCATTGCCGGATCATTATGTGCCAAGCTGGATATCGGGGATTTGGTGATCAGCAAGGATGCAATTTATCACGATTTTGACCTTCATTTCTGGGGGCGTCCCATCGGACAAGTACCCGGTATGGACGTGGTGGCCTTCCCAGCAGATAGCGGTCTTATGGAAGCGGCCTTTACTGCCGCAGAGGAGGAAAATTCCGGGCATACACGTAAGGGGCGGGTAGCCAGCGGCGACCAGTTTATCTGCTCCAGAGAGCAAAAGGAAAAGATTATCGCAGACACAGGAGCTATTTGCACCGAAATGGAGGGCGCAGCCATCGCCCATACGGCTTATCGAAACGGTGTGCCTTTTGTGATTATCCGGGCAATCTCTGATAAAGCAGATGATTCCGCGGAAATGGACTATCCCACCTTTGAGGCCATTGCCGCCGCCCGCTGTGCGGCAGTAACCACTGCTCTTGCCCGGAATTTGGGAAAAACAGAATAATAAATCGGCGTGTACCGCGGGGTACACGCCGATATTTTATGTGCGGGAATTGTCCACAGGTTTCAGATGTCGATCCAGGGGTGTGGTGTAATAGTAGATCATAAAGATCACGCTACAAAGAATCCAGCCTAAGGGATAGCCCATTGCAATGGGGATCACCTCGTTGCAGACACGGGACATAATGGCAAGATAGGCCTGCCGGAATGCAACATAGGAGGATACCATAATGATCATAGGCGCCCGGGAATTGCCTGCGCCCCGGAGGGCTGAAGCGTAGACCTGTGTGAAGCTTGTTAAAACGTAGAAGGGGGTAATATACTGCAAAAATAGTGTGCCATAACGGATAGATTCCTCCTGAGAAGTAAAAAACCGTACTACATCTCCGGAGAAAAGCAACACCGGCACCATCAGTGCGGCGGTTACACCTACAGAGAGAAAAATAGACTGGCTAACACCCTTCCGCGCGCGCGTTACCTGTCCGCATCCCAAATTCTGACCCACAAAAGTAGTGGTTGCCAAAGAGACGGACTGGGCAGGGAGGAACAGGAGCATATCAATCTTGGAATAGGCTGTGTAGCCGGACATACAGTTAGGACCAAAGTAATTGATGTAAGACTGCACAAAAATGTTGGAGAAGGATGTAATTGAGACTTGCAATGCAGAGGGAACGCCCAACGCAAAAATCCGACCCAGCAGATGCCAGTTGATTTTTAGCTTATTAAGTTGCAGTTTGACACTGGAATCTGTGCGCATCAGGGCAATAATGATCAAAACAGCAGAAACGGATTGGGAAATGATGGTAGCCAGGGCTACGCCTTCTACCTTCATACCAAAAACGATTACAAACAGCAGATCCAGCACGGTATTCATTACAGCGCAAACCACCAGAAAATAGAATGGCCGTTTAGAGTCGCCAACTGCCCGGAGGATTGCCGCACCCATATTGTAAAACACAAGACCCATAATGCCGGTAAAGTAGATGGATAGATAGGTTCGTGCGTCGGGCCTTACCGCATCGGGAATTTTGGCAAAATCCAAAAGTAGTGGTGTCAACAGATGACCGGCGACGGTAAAAATGAGACCCATAACAAAGGTCATCACCATAGCGGTATGGACCAGCTTTTGGATGGCGTCTTCATTTTTTGCACCGAAGTTTTGACTGATCAGCGCACCGGCACCGGCAGAGAAGCCTAAGAAAAAACCGATAAACATATTGACGATAGGGCCCATAGAGCCAACGGCAGCAAAGGCATTGTCGCCTACAAAGTTGCCAACGACCCAGGTGTCTACCGTGTTATATAGCTGCTGAAAAAGATTGCCGATCAGCAGAGGAAAGGCAAAGGAAATAAGCTGGCGTACAATACTGCCTTGGGTCATATCCATGCTGTGGCGGGAAATACGATTTTTATTTTGTTTTCGAATACCGATCAAGGAGATGCCTTCTCTCGTTAGTTTCATTTGCTTATTATACCACTACCCAAGAAAGATTGCAAGGGCAGTAAAGAAAACACTTGCATTTTAGGAGAAATGGAATACAATAGAGATAACTTTTGAAATAGGATGGATGTTTATGAATAAAGTCTATATTCCTGCAGGGTATAAGCCGGTTTTAGATGCGTACGATACCCAACGGGCAATCGCCTACATAAAGCAGACCTTCCAGGAGGAGTTTTCTTCTGCGCTGAACTTAAAGCGTGTTTCTGCGCCCCTTTTTGTTACAGAGGACTCAGGTCTGAATGATAACTTAAACGGCCATCAAAAGGCAGTTTCCTTTGATGTGCCGGCAGTCGGCACAGATGCGCAGGTTGTCCACTCTTTGGCAAAGTGGAAACGGCTGGCGTTGAAGCGCTACAATTTTAGCATCGGTAACGGTCTTTATACGGATATGAATGCTATCCGCCGGGAGGAGGAACTGGATAATATCCACTCTATTTATGTGGACCAGTGGGACTGGGAGAAAATTATCATCCCGGAAAACCGCAACCTGGAATATCTGAAGCTAATCGTCCGGGCTATTGTCCGTGCCATTTGCGACACCAATGACCGTCTGCACGTCCGTTTTCCTCAGCTTCGGGTGGAGCTGTGTCCTGATGTAACATTCATTACCTCTCAGGAATTGGAGGATATGTACCCGGAGCTTTCCGGCAGTGAACGGGAGCGGGAATTTGTCCGCCGGCACAAAACCGCCTGTATTATGCAGATCGGCGGCAGGCTGCGTTCCGGCAAGCCCCACGACGGTCGCGCCCCGGACTATGACGACTGGAACTTAAACTGTGATATTTTCTTCTGGGATGAGGTGCTGGATCGGGCACTGGAAATCTCCTCTATGGGTATCCGCGTTGACGCAGAATCTTTGGATCGGCAGTTAAGCCAGTCCGGCTGCGATGACCGCCGGGTACTGCCGTTCCATAAAATGCTACTGGAAGGCGAGTTGCCCCTTACTATTGGTGGCGGTATCGGTCAGAGCCGCCTGAGTATGTTGATGATGGGCTGCTGCCATATCGGCGAGGTTCAGTCCAGTATTTGGGATAGCGAAACTCTTTCTGCCTGCGAAGCCGCCGGTATCCCGCTACTGTAAAACCGGAAGCGTTCCTGTTCTTAAATTATGGTTGACTTTTTGTCGATTCTGTGTATACTGTAAATAGAATATTCCGTTGATGCTTTTTGGGAGGCGGATTACCGTTGACCGAAAGGATGAGGACTCTCTGGAGAACACATTGGGTTGTGTGCCGAAGGTGCAAGGCGCAGGAGACTGTGCTGAATCTCTCAGGCAAAAGGACAGAGACGCGTTACCACAGGTATTGTGTGCTTTTTATGAGCAGTCCGTTAGATGGACTGCTCTTTTTAATTTACGCAAAAAGGATGGATTTGAAATGTACGGAAAACCCTTGGAATCAATTGAATTTGTTAGCAAGTTCGATCCGGTCGTTGCAGAAATGATGGATCGTGAATTTGCCCGGCAGAAAGACGGCATTGAGCTGATTGCCTCTGAAAACTTTGCATCCCCCGCTGTCATTGCGGCAATGGGCTCGGTGCTTACCAACAAATATGCAGAAGGCTTGCCCGGAAAGCGGTATTACGGTGGCTGTCAGTTTGTGGATGAGCTGGAAAGTCTGTGTATTGAACGGGCAAAGAGCCTGTTTGGCGCCGAGGCTGCCAACGTTCAACCCCACTCCGGCGCACAGGCCAATATGGCTGTAGAGCTTGCTATCTTAAAGCCCGGCGATACGCTGATGGGTATGAGCCTTGCCAACGGCGGACACCTGACCCACGGAAGTCCTGCCAATATGTCCGGCAAATACTATCATGTGGTTTCCTACGATGTCAATCACGAAACAGGACTGATTGATTATGATCAAATCCGGGATTTGGCAAAGAAAAATCAACCCAAGCTGATCATTGCCGGTGCTTCCGCATATCCCCGCGCCATTGATTTTAAGGCATTTGCGGATATTGCCCACGAAGTCGGCGCTGTATTTATGGTAGATATGGCCCACATTGCCGGTCTTGTTGCCGGTGGCGCCCATATGAGTCCTGTACCCTATGCAGACATCGTTACCACAACGACCCATAAGACCCTCCGTGGCCCCCGTGGCGGCTTGATTCTCTGCAAAGAAGAATACGCTAAGAAGATTAACTCGGCTGTGTTCCCTGGCATACAGGGCGGCCCGCTGGAGCATATTATTGCCGCAAAGGCGGTCTGCTTCAAGGAAGCCGCCAGTGATGAATTTAAGACCTATGCCCATAATATTGTGAAGAACGCAAAAGCAATGGCACAGGGATTGCTGGAAGAGGGCTTTAACTTAGTTACCGGCGGTACGGATAATCACCTGATGCTGGCTGACCTGCGGCCTATGGGGATTACGGGCATCGAACTGCAGACTCGCTTGGATGCCAACCATATTACCTTAAACAAAAACGCGATCCCCGGAGATCCGGAAAGTCCCTCTGTTACCAGCGGTGTCCGGGTAGGTACTGCGGCAGTTACCACCCGCGGTATGGGAGAAGAAGAAATGCGCCGGATTGCGAAATGTATTGGCGCAACTGCTCGGGATTTTGAAGGGACAGCGGCAGAGGTAAAGGCCGTCGTTGCTGACATTTGTGAAAAATTCCCCCTTTATAAATAATAAAAAAGCTCCGGAGCAATGGAAACTTCGGAGCTTTTTAACAGGAGAAAGGTATGACACGGTTTTTTGTTGAAAAAGAGGTGCTGGCAAGTCCGGAGATTATCCTCGACAGCGAAAATGCCGCCCACGCCAAGGTTTTGCGGCTAAGAGCAGGGGAAGAGGTGCTTTTGTGCGACGGACAGGGCAGAGAAGCTCTTTGCAGAGTAGTAAGCAGTGAAAATATGACCCTTGAGGTATTGGAGCAGCGGAAAAGCGAAACAGAAGCAGCTGTCCGGGTTAGTATCTATATGGCATTTCCAAAAGCGGATAAATTAGAACACGTTATTCAGAAAGCGACCGAATTGGGTGCTACAGAGATCGTTGCATTTCCCTCTGCCCGGTGCGTTTCCAAACCGGATGATAAGAGCCTAAATAAGAAGCTGGAGCGCTGGCAAAAAATTGCTGCTTCTGCCGCCGAGCAGTCCGGCCGCGGTGTCATTCCTCGGGTGACTGTGCTGGGAAGCTTCAAAGCAGCCCTCTCCCGTGCTGCGCAGGCGGATACCTCCATTTTGCTTTATGAAAATGAACGGGCAACCACCTTGAAAATGGCATTGGAGGCAAAGCCACTTACGACCGTCAGCCTGATCTCCGGCCCCGAGGGCGGCTTGGAGGAAAGGGAGGTGGAGCAGGCGAAAAATGCCGGTGTACAGATATGCACTTTGGGTAAACGAATTTTGCGGTGTGAGACAGCGCCCCTTTGTGCCGTGTCTGCCGTAATGTACGCGGCAGGGGAATTCTAAAATGAAAGCAAATGACTACCTGCCACAGCAGGTAGTCATTGTTATTTATGATATTTACTGCCGGCCTGGATGGCTTCGGAACGGTAAAGCTGTTCCAAAACCATAATCCGCGCCAAATGGTGGGGAAAGGTCATTGCGCCCATAGAAAGCTGAAAATCCGCCGCAGATTTTACTTGGGGAGCAATACCAAAGGAAGAACCAATGAGAAAACAAGCGGCGCTTTTTCCGCTAACCTTTACCTGAGAAAGCTTCTGTGCAAAAGCTTCCGAGGAAAGAATTTTTCCCTCCGGTGTTAGTACGCAGAACCAGGCGTTTTTTGGGATTTTGCTTAAAATAAGGGCTGCTTCTTTTTCCAGCCCCGCAGAAATTTCCCCGGGGGAGGGGTCTTCGGGAAGTCGGGTTTCCGGTAATTCCACAATGGTGAATCTACAGTAAGCTTTTAGCCGCTTTTCGTATTCTGCCGCTGCGGAAAGATAAAATTTTTCTTTCAGCTTACCCACTGTAAGCAATGTAATTTCAAACATATGTGGCCTCCGAAGCATTTTTTCCAATATATCATAAGAATGGGGAAAATGCAATCCGGGAAAACTGCCGTCAGGAGGGAGGAATATGAAAAAAGAAAAGCCTATCGTTACAGATCCCAATGGCTCTTACACAGGAAGACCCAAAGATGCGGAGGAAAAGCCTGTACAAGATGCGGATGACTTGTAAGCGTACCCGGGCTGATCACTATGGAACACCGCCCAACCCGGGTACATACTATTTCTGCTGTTTTTGCAGTCGGTATTTTTGCTGGGTAGCAATTCCGCCGCGGATGTGCCGCTGTGCCTTGTTCAGATCCAGGACGCTGCGCACCTGGCTATAAAGGCTGCTGCTTATGTGGGGAAGTCGTTGGGATAAATCCTTATGTACGGTTGATTTGGAGATGCCGAACCGTTTTGCTGCTGCACGGACGGTGGCACCGGTCTCTATGATGTATATAGCCAGGTCGTAGACCCTTTCATCAATCGTATCTTCCATAAATTCCCCTCCCTGCACTATGCTGCCAAGAACACTTTATGTAGAAAAGTCTCCCGGTATGCGTCCTTGACAAACGATAGACGAATCGGTAAAATAGGTACAGATGTATGCAATGGTGTATAATGGAAAAGGGGAAAAGGTATGGAGATTAATAAAAAGGTATTTTGGAATATATTCTGGGTGGCAACCGCGTGTATTCTTCTTTATGTGATTGTTGGCGAACGGGAGCGCTATGAATTGTTCGCAGATAAAATCAGCGCCATATTTGCGCCCTTTGTGTTCGGCTCTGTGCTGGCGTTCATTCTAAATGTACCTATGCGCGGCTTTGAAAGGGTTTTGAAAAAGATTTCTAAGCCCAGCGTTCGTCGGACTTTGGCAGCCGTGCTTACGTTCTTGATGGTTTTGCTTGTATTAGCGGTTGTCTTCCTCCTTTTAATTCCTCAGCTGTCTGAGACAATTGAAAGATTGATCCCCACCCTTGTAAATTTTGTAACCGATATAGGAAACCGCATCAATGCATTTTTGGAAAGCAATCCTGAGCTTATGCAGTGGTTGAGCGAGAATGCGGATTTTGAAATGATTGACTGGTCGGGTGTCGTGCAAAATGCAGTTGCAATGTTAAGCAGCAGTGTCAGTAAGATTTTAGCTGGCGCACTTGCGGCTATAAGCAAGCTCTCTACTGTGCTTGTGGATCTGGTAATCGGTTTGGTATTTGCCGTTTATTGCCTGTTCCACAAGGAAACACTTGCCCGTCAAGGCCGGAAGCTTATTTATGCCTATCTGCCTGAAAAGGTTGCGGACTATATTGTTCGGGTTATGCGGTTGACGAACTCCACATTCTCCAATTTCCTTTCCGGTCAGTGTATTGAGGTCATGATTCTCGGCACAATGTTTGCTGTTACAATGTGGATTTTCAATATGCCCTATATTCCGCTGATTAGCGTATTGATTGCAGTAACAGCATTTATTCCTATTGTCGGTGCGTGGATCGGATGTATTGTTGGCGCATTTCTGATTTTTGTGGCAGAGCCAAGTTTAGCACTTTGGTTTGTGGTTATGTTTATTATCCTGCAGCAGATTGAGAATAATCTCATCTATCCCAAGGTGGTAGGCACATCTATCGGACTTTCGGGTATGTGGGTTTTGGTCGCTGTAGGTATTGGCGGTCAGCTTATGGGCGTTGCGGGAATGTTCTTGATGATTCCCATCGTGTCTGTATTCTACACGCTACTGCAAGAGCATACCAATCACAGACTCCACCTGCGTGAGATTGACCCGGAAAAGCTCACCGTCCAGCCTCCGGAGTTGTCTTCTAAGCTAAAAGAAAAGCTTAAATCCCAAAAAGATAAAAAAGAAAAAAGCGATAAAAAATAATGATAACCCCTCCGGATTTATTAGTCCGGAGGGTTTACTTTGGCTAAAAAGATGCGCCCCGAAATCGGGGCGCATCTTCTATTTTAAGGATTAGTCCTTGTACATCTCAACCAGCTTCAGCAGGTGCTCGTAACGCTCCTTAGCAGCAGCCTCGTTCTTAGCGAACAGGTCATTTGCACGCTCGGGGAACTCACGGGTAAGTCTGCTGTAGCGAGCCTCGTTCATCAGGAATTCCTGATAGCCGTCCTTGGGAGCCTTGGAGTCCAGAGTGAACTTGCCGGTCTCCTTGGAGGGATCGAAGCGGAACAGGTTCCAGTAGCCGCACTCAACAGCCTTCTTCATTTCAGCCTGGCAGTTGGTCATACCGCCCTTGATGGAGTGCATCTCACAGGGAGCATAGCCGATGATCAGGGAAGGACCGTTGTAAGCTTCTGCCTCGCAGATGGCCTTGATGGTCTGTGCCTGATTAGCGCCCATAGCGATCTGGGCAACATAGACATAGCCGTAGCTCATTGCGATCTCAGCAAGGCTCTTCTTCTTGGTTTCCTTACCGGAAGCTGCGAACTGAGCAACCTGACCGATGTTGGAAGCCTTGGAGGCCTGACCGCCGGTGTTGGAGTAAACCTCGGTGTCGAATACGAAGATGTTAACATCCTTGTTGGAAGCCAGCACGTGGTCAACACCGCCGAAGCCGATGTCGTATGCCCAGCCGTCGCCACCGAAGATCCATACGGACTTCTTGCTGAGGTATTCCTTCTTGGAGAGAATGTCAGCTACGGTGTCGCAGCAGACCTTTGCTTCGAGATTAGCAATCAGAGCCTTGGTAGCGGCCTTGTTGGCCTCGCCATCGTTAAAGGTGTCCAGCCAAGCCTGGCAGGCGGCTTTGCGCTCGTCGCAAGCGGTGGTCTCCAGAACGGTACGAACCTTGTTGGCCAGGGACTCACGGATGACAGCCTGTGCGGTGTACATACCCAGACCGTGCTCGGCGTTGTCCTCAAACAGGGAGTTTGCCCAAGCGGGACCGTGGCCGTCAGCATTTACGGTGTAGGGAGAGGTAGCGGCGGGACCACCCCAGATGGAGGAACAGCCGGTAGCGTTGGAAATATACATCCGATCGCCGAACAGCTGGGTTACAAGGCGAGCATAGCTGGTTTCCGCACAGCCTGCGCAGGAGCCGGAGAACTCAAGCAGAGGCTTCTTGAACTGGCTACCCTTAACGGTGTTGTCTTCCATTTCGGGCTTCTGAGCGACCTTGGCAACCATGTAGTTGAATACATCCTGCTCCTGAAGCTCCCGCTCCTGAGGAACCATAGTAATGGCGCTGGTGGGACATACGCCGACACAGACGCCACAGCCCATACAATCCAGAGGAGATACAGCCATTGCGTAGCTGTAAACGCCCTTGCCCTTGCCGGCCTTAACAGGCACAGTACGGGTAGCTGCGGGAGCAGCGGCAACTTCAGCCTCAGTCAGGGCGAAGGGACGGATAGTAGCGTGGGGACATACATAAGCGCAGTTGTTACACTGGATACACTTGGTCTCATCCCAGTGGGGAACGGTAACGGCAACGCCGCGCTTCTCGTAAGCGGAAACACCCAAGGGGAATTGACCGTCTTCCATCTCGACGAAGGCGGAAACGGGCAGGCTGTAGCCGTCCATCTTGCCAACGGGAGTGAGGATGTTCTTGGCAACTGCCACGGTAGCGGCAGGGCCTTCCAGGTTCAGCTCGGTTACCTTTACCTCAGCGGTAGCCCAGGAAGCGGGAACGTCAATCTTAACATATGCGGTAGCACCGGCGTCAATAGCGTCCCAGTTCTTGTCAACCACATCGCGGCCCTTCTTCAGGTAGGAAGCTTCTGCGGCGGCCTTCATATAGCCGATGGCTTCTTCACTGGGCATAACCTTTGCCAGAGAGAAGAAAGCGGACTGCAGAATGGTGTTGGTGCGCTTGCCCATACCGACCTTGATAGCCAGGTCAATGGCGTTGATGGTGTACAGCTGGATGTTGTTCTCGGCGATGTAACGCTTGGAAGCGGCATCCAGATGATGCTCCAATTCAGCCAAATCCCACTGGCAGTTGATCAGGAATACACCGCCCGGCTTAACGTCCTGAACAATCTTAAAGCCCTTGGTGATATAGGAGGGGTTGTGGCAGGCAACGAAGTCAGCCTTGTTGATGTAGTAGGGGGACTTGATTGCCTTGTCGCCGAAGCGCAGGTGAGAAACGGTAACGCCACCGGTCTTCTTGGAGTCGTACTGGAAGTAAGCCTGTACGTACTTGTCGGTGTGGTCGCCAATGATTTTGATGGAGTTCTTGTTTGCGCCCACCGTGCCGTCGCCGCCCAGACCCCAGAACTTGCACTCGATGGTGCCTTCTGCAGCGGTGTTGGGGGAAATCTTCTCGGTAAGGGAGAGGTTGGTTACGTCGTCAACAATGCCGATGGTGAACTCGTGCTTGGGAGCGTCCTTTGCCAGTTCTTCGTAAACGGCAAATACGGAAGCGGGGTGGGTGTCCTTAGAGCCCAGACCGTAACGGCCACCGATAACAGTAACGTCCATCTTGCCGGCCTTGGCCAGAGCCATAACCACATCCTGATACAGAGGCTCGCCCTGAGAACCGGGCTCCTTGGTGCGGTCCAGAACAGCGATCTTCTTAGCGGTAGCAGGGATAGCGGCCAGAAGCTTGTCAGCGCAGAAGGGACGGAACAGGCGAACCTTAACAAGGCCGACCTTTTCGCCGTTGGCGTTGAGGTAGTCGATAACTTCTTCGATTACGTCGTTGATAGAGCCCATAGCGACGATGACGCGGTCGGCATCGGCAGCACCGTAGTAGTTGAACAGCTGATAGTCGGTGCCCAGCTTCTCGTTAACCTTAGCCATATACTTCTCAACCACTGCAGGCAGGGCGTCATAGTACTTGTTGCAGGACTCACGGTGCTGGAAGAAAATGTCGTCGTTCTCGTGAGAGCCGCGCATTGCGGGACGCTCGGGGTTCAGGGAGTGCTTGCGGAATGCATCCACAGCATCCATATTGGTCATTTCCTTCAGGTCCTCGTAGTCCCAGATAGCGATCTTCTGGATCTCGTGGGAGGTACGGAAGCCGTCAAAGAAGTTGATAAAGGGAACGCGGCCTTCCAGAGCAGCCAGGTGCGCAACAGCGCCCAGGTCCATAACTTCCTGAACGTTGGTCTCACACAGCATAGCAAAGCCGGTCTGACGGCAAGCGTAAACGTCGGAGTGGTCGCCAAAGATATTCAGCGCCTGGGTGGCGACGGTACGGGCGGAGACGTGGAATACGCTGGGCAGCAGCTCACCGGCGATCTTATACATATTGGGGATCATCAGCAGCAGACCCTGAGATGCGGTGTAGGTGGT
>SVKZ01000056.1 GCA_015068165.1 Oscillospiraceae bacterium | reverse complement strand
TACCGCCCTGCTTCCGAAAATGCTGCTTCTACAGGTGCTAATTTACATATTGGGTGCCATCCTCTGCTGTGCCGCCATCGCACTGCTGTTTTCCACATATCTGCCCCCGGAAGCTTATGAAACGTTTGTCAAGGAGCTTTCCGCAAAGCTGCATAAACCCGTTCACACCGTAAAAACTGTCTACGATTGCTGCAGTTTAGCAATTTCCATAGCCCTAAGTCTTATATTCTTCGGCTCGATTGTGGGCATCGGCATCGGTACAGTGGTCTGCGCCTTTCTCTACGGCTATATTATCCGCATCTTCCAAACCCTTTGCAACAAGCTGTTTTGCTTTACAGACCGATTCCCCCTGCGCAAATACTTTGAAGAAAGTGAGAATACACAATGAACAAAAAATATAGATTGTCCGTTACTTTGGACATTGACGATCTTTTGATGGAATGTACTTCCTATGCCATCCGTTTGGCAAATGAAAAATATAAATTTGATCCCCCTATGACCATCTACGAAAAAGAACGTTGGGGCAAGCTCAACACCCGGGCAGATTCCATCTACCCCTATTTCAGCGATCCGGAATTCTACCGCACCCAACCGGTCTATGAGGGCGCAAAGGAATTTGTGCAAAAGCTGAGCCAAATGACGGAGGTTTATGTCTGTACCGCTGTACCGCCTCAGTTTATGGGCATCCGCACCCAGCGGATTATGGAGGAGTTCCCCGAAATACCCGCAGACCACATTTATATGGGTGCCCGGAAGGACAACATCCAAACCGACATTCTTTTTGACGATGCGCTCCACAATATTCTCAACTCCAAAGCCAAGCACCCCATTTTGATGCGCCGCCCCTGGAACCAGGAGGCTACCGGTATGCTGGCAGTAAACAATTACGATGAGTTTTTGAAGCTGGTGGAGGTCATTGCGGAAAGCCACTCCGCCATCCCCCACGCCAGCGCCCCGGAGGATCCGGATGTTGTGGTACTGGTAGGCCCCTCCTGCAGCGGAAAATCCAAAATCGCCACCCGTTTCCTATCCGGCAACCCGGATTTTGAAAAGCTGGTCAGCTACACCACCAAAGACCCCACCGCTGTAGAGGAAAACCAGTGGTACAACTATGTATCTATAAAGGATTTCCGGAATATGTGCGACAGCGGTGAGATGCTCCAGTCTACTATGTATGCCGGACACGGCTATGGCTCCAAGCGTGGCGATGTGGAGCAAATTCTCGCCCGGGGCAAACGGGTTATGACCACTATGGATATCTGCGGCGCAATGTCGCTGAAAACCTACTATAAAAATGTAACCGCCATCTATATCAAGCGGGAAAAGAAAGCCTTGATGGCAAGCATTCTCCGAAAAAACTCTTCCATTGAGGATAAGGTCAACCGACTTTCCGCCATTGATTATGAGGAACAAAACGCCGCTCTCTGCGACTATGTCATCACCTTTGATAACTATGACGACGCAGTAGAACAGCTTTGCAGCATTTTGGAAAAGTAAAGAAACGACCTGATAGAGTGTCTGATGTGCTACCCCATAAGAGACAGCGAAAACAGTAACTGTTTCTTATGCGGGTAGCATATTCCTTCATAGAAGCCCCCGCATTCTCCCTTAAATTATACCGTTTATACACCGCCGCTTTGCCAAAGGTAATCCAAAATACCGCATATCTTCTTTACATTCTCCATTTTCGGCGCTATACTGAACGTATCTTCCCTTTTGGAGGTTGTTATGCCCCTACTTTTCGAACTTTTTCTCACCTTCGCCAAAATCGGCACTTTCACCTTTGGCGGTGGGTATGCAATGATTTCCCTGTTGGATCACACTTGTGTGGAGCAGAAAAAATGGCTCACTTCCGAAGAATTTTCTGATTTGACGGTCATTGCCGAGTCCACCCCCGGACCGATTGCCATAAACTGCTCTACTTACACCGGCTATAAGAAAGCAGGCTTTTCCGGGGCGATTGCCGCCACATTGGGAATGATTTTTCCTTCCTTTTTGATCTTGCTGACAATTTCATTCTTTTTTGAGAACATTTTGTCTTACCCTCTGATCGCCAACGCTTTCCGGGGTATCCGGGTAGCCGTTTCCCTGCTGATTTTCCGGGCAGGTGCAAAAATGGTAAAGAAAATGCTGAAAAACAGCAATACAAAGACATCCTCACTGGTGCTGGTTTTGGTATTTTTCACTCTCTCCTTCTGCCTGACCTTTTTTAATATCCCCATCTCCACCATATGGCTGATTTTAGCAGCCGGCGTGGCAGGCTTCCTGCTGTACGGGCATAAAAGAAAGGAGGCAGGCAAATGATTCTCCTTTCTCTTTTCTGGGAATTTCTGAAAATCGGACTTTTCACCTTCGGCGGTGCCTACGGTGCCATTCCCCTGATTCATCAGGCAGTCCTTTCTCAAGGCTGGATGACTGAGGAAATGTTTGCCAATATTCTTGCCGTCTCCGAATCCACCCCCGGCCCGATTATGGTCAATTCCGCCACCTATATCGGTGCTTCCCAAGCCGGTGTTTTAGGTGCGGCAGTTGCCACCTTAGGCGTTGTGCTCCCCTCCTTTGTAATTATCCTTCTGATCTCTGTACTCTTTGCCAAGGCCATACAGCACCCCACCGTCCGTTCCGTGCTAAAAGGCGTAAAGCCCTGCGTAATGGGTGTCATTTTGGCAACCAGCATTGCTCTGGTGCTGGAAATAATAACGGGTCTGCCGGGCGCATTTTCCTTAGATTTTCTATCTGCCATTCTTCTTTTCCTGCTGGTTTTCGCATCTGTGCTATACAGGAAATGGAAGAAAAAGGAGCTATCTCCTATTTTGCTGATTTTGCTTGCGGCAATACTGGGCATAATTTTATATAGCTAACAAAATGCACAGGAACCAAAAGTTCCTGTGCGTTTCCTTTTCTATTCAGGGCAGGAGGATGCTTCCTACCACGCTCAGCACCGATACCAGCACCAACAGCGCATCGCCCAAGATCCGTAGCTTCTGCGTCCGCAGGGCAAAAAATGTACCCAACGCCACAAATATCGCCAACACAGGCGCAATCTGCAGGAATTGCTCATCCGGTAAATACCGCACGCCTCGCAAAACGCAAAGCAGAACGATCCCTGCGGCAATCGCAGTGCAAGACAGTACTGCGCCCACCAGTTTTCTCATGCTTCTTTTACTCACAGCGCCACCCCTTTTCCCTTTGCCATTAGTGTACCGCAAAACAAGCAATAAAGCAACGGTTTTCTATCTTTTTTACAAAAACTTACCCTCTCCCGCATTGACTTTTCCCCCTTCTGCTGATAGCATAATACTATAATCGAATCTTCAAAAAGGAGACTCCCTATGCCTGAAAAACTATATACCTCTGAGGGTCGGGCGCTAAAGGAAAGCGGTCGTACCCCCTGGAATATTTACCCCCGGCCCCAAATGCGCCGGAACAGCTTTTTGAACCTAAACGGTACTTGGGATTTTTGTGTCCGCAAGTCCGCGCGCCTACCGGATAGCTACGATAAAACCATCCTTGTTCCCTTCTGCCCTGAGAGCCTTCTCTCCGGCCTGGATATTGAGATCCGCCCGGGCAGATTCCTGTTTTACCGCACCCATTTCTCCCTCCCGGAGGATTTCCGGAAGGATCGGGTGCTGCTGCATATCGGTGCAGCCGATCAAATCGCAGATGTTTATGTAAACCAAAGAAAGGTCTGCAATCATATCGGCGGCTATGAAGCCTTTTCCTGCGATATTACCAATTACCTGATGGATGAAAACGAACTGGTGATCCGTGTTCAGGACAATTTAGACGATCCGACCCTCCCCTACGGCAAGCAATCCCTTTCCCGGGGCGGTATGTGGTACACCCCGGTCTCCGGCATTTGGCAGACCGTGTGGATGGAAAGCGTTCCCGCTGATTATATCACCGGGCTGGACATCCGCTGTGAGGGTGCTTCTGTCCGTATCACCGTGGAAAACGCCTTAAACGGTGTCATCACCGTCAAAACCCCCGCCGGTTCGGAGATTCATCCTTTGGATCGGGGTGTGGCGGTCATTGCCCCGGAAAATCCCCGGCTTTGGTCGCCGGAAGACCCCTACCTCTATGAATTTACGGTAGAGACCGACACCGACCGGGTAGAAAGCTATTTCGCCCTGCGCACCTTGGAAACAAAGGTCATCGGCAACATCCCCCGTCTGTGCCTCAACGGCAAGCCCTATTTCTTCCACGGTCTTTTGGATCAGGGCTACTGGAGCGACGGCATTTTCACCCCCGCCGACCCCACCTGCTTCGCCCGGGACATTGTTACTATGAAGGATATGGGCTTTAATACCCTGCGCAAGCACATTAAAGTAGAGCCGGAAATCTTCTACTATGCCTGCGACAAGCTGGGTATGCTTGTTTTTCAGGATATGGTCAATAACAGCGACTATTCCTTCTTCCGGGATACGGCACTGCCTACCATCGGCATTCAAAAACGCAACGACCGGAAACTTCACAAAAACCCTGAATCCCGGAAGGCCTTCTTGGCCGGTTTGGAAGCCACCGTCCAACAGCTCAAGAACCACCCCTGTATCGTCTACTGGACCATTTTCAACGAGGGCTGGGGTCAGTTCGACAGCGACAATGTTTACCACTATCTCCGGGATTTGGACGACACCCGGTTTATCGACTCTACCTCCGGCTGGTTCCGCCGGAAAGAGACGGATATCGACAGCCGGCATATCTATTTCGGCCTCTGGGGTCAGTTGAAAGCAACGAACAAGCCCCTGGTGCTCAGTGAATTTGGTGGTCATTGCTACGCCGCAGAGGGGCACATTTTTAACCCCGAAAAGGCCTACGGCTACAAAACCTGCAAATCTCAGGAAGAACTGCAGGCTTCCCTGAACGAGCTGTACCGGGATCGGATTGTCGCGGGTATTCCCAAAGGTCTGTGTGGCGCAATCCTCACCCAGGTTTCCGACGTAGAGGACGAAATCAACGGTCTTATGACCTATGACCGGGAAGTGGTTAAAGTTGACCCTGTGCGGATGCGCGCCATTGCCCGGCAGCTTACTTCTGCGATGGCCGCCATCGAGTAAAGAGGCCATCAGACATTCGGTAAAGTAACATTCCCACTAAGCTGATGGGAATCCAAATAAAGAAAAAGGGCAGGCAAATCTGTCCGTGGAAATTTCCCGGCATACTCCGATAATCCCAGACATTGTAACCCCGGTTAAACAGCAGCCCAAAGAGCAGTTCCACCATTGTAATAATCCCGGCTCCCGTCAGCGCCCGCAAGGGCAGCGGCAGCCGGGGTTTTGCATTTTCCAAGCCCCCTAACAGCAAAAAACAAGTTCCCCCCGCAAAGAACATCGTGATATGGCTCCATCCCCGCCACAAAAGCTCGATGGTTACATATCCTACCCCGCCCAACAGAAAGAGAAAGAGATTTTTCCAAATTTTCAAAATAATCACCTCAAAACAATCCTTTCCAAAAAAATAGGAAAAAATACTAACATTTTCTCTTGACAAAATGCCCGCTTCCGCATATAATAAGAAAGCTGTTTGGAGCAAATGGCGGCGTAACTCAGTTGGTAGAGTACCCGGTTCATACCCGGTCTGTCACCTGTTCAAGTCAGGTCGCCGCTACCAGGCCCGTTGGTCAAGCGGTTAAGACACCGCCCTTTCACGGCGGTAACAT
>SVKZ01000011.1 GCA_015068165.1 Oscillospiraceae bacterium | reverse complement strand
TCCCGAATGCAGGAACGTTTCGTTCCTAAAGTATAGGCATTTTCGTTTATCATAAGTCCTCCTGTTGTTTATAAAGTGGGGAATAGGCCGGTGTGGGTTGGGGTTTATAGGTTACAGAGCCGATGGGTTTGCTGCCAAGACCGTAGGTAGGATGGTAACCAAATAAGTTTACATAGCACAAAAAGTCAGGACGCTCGGCTTCCATTTTTTTCATTACTTCTAAAGTTGCCAGCACATCGTCCACTGCCCGGTGGGAGTTGACAACTTTACCGGTGAGACCGTAAGCGTCAATGGCGTTGCACAGCTTGTGGGGATAATTGCGGCGGTCTTTATAGACGGTCAGCAGATCCAGCTTATCTTTTCCCTTCAAAATGGCAGGATCGCCGTTGCGAAGAAGCAGATAAAAAAGAAAACTCAGGTCAAAATGGGCGTTATAAGCCAGAAGCAAGGTGTTGCCGGAGACCATTCGGGCAATATCGTTGCAAACACGCTCTTTGGAGATGCCTTTTTCCTGTACATCTTCGTTTGTTATGCCAGTAAGCTGCTGAATTTTCAGGGGGATGGTGTTTCCGGGGGAGAGAGAAATCAGCTCGTCATATTCCTCGGTAACAACGACTTTTCCGCCTTGCTTTTCTACAACGATGGCGGCAAATTCAATAATCTCATCCCGCTGGAAGGATAGGCCTGTGGTTTCTGTGTCAAACAGGAACAGGCGGTCATATTTTTCAAATAATGCGTCTAAAGCCATCAGATTTCTCCTTTTGCCAGCGCAAGCGCCCGGCGGAATTTGCTGTGTTTTTCTTCTGAGAGGGAGAATTTTGCGGCTAAGAGCTTACCGTAAAGGTCTGCATCTGCCCGGTCGCCGGACAAAAGCTCCACCTCTACTTCGTACAGGGGAAGCTCTTTTTCGCCCCCTGTCAGCACACCCCGATCCAAAGCAACCTCTAAGGTGCTGTTTCCAAAGGAGACTTTCCGGGCGGTACGGGTAAATTTTGCCCCGCAAACCGGTATCACACCGCAAGCGGTGAGGGTTTGCAGTTCTTCAAAGCCACTAAGTTTACATAAAATAGGAATAGCCTCGGCAATATCTGCTTTTTCCACCTGAAATTCGCCCCGGGCGGCAGTATTGGTGGGGGTTTTTAAGGTGCAGACGGCCTTTCCGTTTTCAAAACGGCGGCGCAGGGTTATTTTTTGCCCGGACAAAACTAAATCCGGTGTGTCATAATAGGTGGTTTCCATCTCAAGAAGAAAGGAAGGCTCTGCAAGGGAGGCATTGATCAAAGCAAGACTTTCAAAATCTGCCCGGTATTTCTTCTCATATTCCAGACCCATAACCCCACCTCCGTTTTTGCTCATTATACATCTTTCTGTCATCCAATGCAAGAATCTTTCTGCCCTACACCCAAACGACAAATATTTTTTCTTTTGCGTGATAGGATGCAGGTATCAAAGAAAGGGTGTGGTACATATGATGGAATTTAAGAGGCAAGAAAAAAGCGCATTACGTCGCATTTGGACACAGCCGCCGTTCCCGGCAATTTTGGAAAGGTGCGGGTACTTTTTATCAGGATTTTGCCTGTGTGCCGCCAGTCTGGGAAACGGTTTTTTGCCGCTGGCAATGGGCTTTATCTGCGCCTGCACCGGGGCAAATGGGGTTGCGGCGGCAGTTGGTGGTGCTTTGGGTTATTATTTCTTTTGGGGCGGCGGAATACAGCCGGTGGCTTGGTGTGCATCGGCACTGCTACTGTCTGCTGTGCTGGGAGACAGGCAGATATGCAGGGAAGCCCCCCTCTTGCTTCCCATGGCGGCGGCGCTGACGGTGGCGTTATGGGGCGTGTTATTTCAGGCGTTATCCGGAGATAAAACCCCGGTGGCGCTCTATCTTTTGCGAATACTGATGGCACTATCTTCCTGTGGCGTGTCGTTTCGGGTGCTACGGGAGAGAAATCCTCTTTTTGACTGGTTTGCCTGCGGATTTGCGGTACTGGCATTGGCGCAGATCTTGCCGCTACCTTATATTGGACTCGGCTATATCGCCGCCGGTGCGCTGGTGGTACGGGGGGCATTCCCGGCGGCGGCGCTCAGCGGCCTTGCCTTGGATTTGGCAGGGATTACGCCGTTGCCGATGACGGCGATTGTATGTCTTTCTTACCTTATACGGTTTTTGCCCCGACAGCCCCTATGGCTGGGCGGATTTGGCGTGGTAAGTGTCAGCAGTATCGTAATGTATATATGCGGCGTTTGGGATCTTTCGCCGGTTCCCGGTTTGTTTTTAGGGGCTATGGCGGGTGTCTATCTACCAACCCAAGCCCCAAAGACCCACAAAAGAGGAGAAATCGGCCTTGCCCAAGTGCGCTTGGAGTTGGCGGCGGGGGTGTTGACCCAAACCAGGCAGTTATTAAGCGGTATTCCGGAAATTCCCATAGATACGGATTTGCTAATTCAGCGGGCGGTGGAAGGGGCTTGCAACAGCTGTACCTGCCGGAAAAATTGCAAAGATGTAAATCGGGTCGCACAGATGCCGGGAACGCTTTTACACCAGCCCCTTCAAAATGCGGAGGAGCTGCCTGTTATTTGTAAGAAAAGCGGCCGGCTTTTGGCGCAGCTTCACAAAAGCCAGGAACAGTTCAGAACCATTGCGGCAGACCGACAGCGGCAGCGGGAGTACCGGGCGGCGGTGGTACAGCAATACGGATTTTTGTCGGGATATTTACAGGAGCTTTCGGATTCCCTGACCCACAAGATAGACTGCATAGAAAATAATTTCCACGCAGAGACAAGGGTGTACTGTAATCGACCTGCGGTAGAAAACGGCGACCGTTGTCTGCGCTTTATGGGCACCGGGGGAAAATACTATGTGATTCTCTGCGACGGAATGGGCAGTGGTCCGGAAGCGGCGCAGGAAGCAAGGACGGGCTGTGATCTTTTGCGGCAGTTGCTTTTGGCGGGCTACCCGACGGAACACGCCCTGGGAAGTCTAAACAGCATTTGCGCCCTCCGGGACAGAGCGGGGATATTGACGGTAGATCTGGTAGAGCTACGGCTGGATACCGGCATTGTAAGTCTTTACAAATGGGGCGCTGCACCCTCCTATCTGATCACAGACGGAACGGTTGAAAAAATCGGCGTTCCCACGCCGCCGCCGGGATTGTCTGCCTCCGGTTGGCAAGCGCCTGCCCGGCGGGTGAATTTAGGGTGCGGAGAGCTTCTGCTTCTGGTCAGCGATGGAGTGGGAGAAGAAGCGGCCATTCGGATCTGCCGGGAAAAGGCCGGTGCGCCGGAGGATATACTTGCCCGTTGCCTTGTAGACTGCGGCACAAATCAGGGCGACGACGATGCCACGGTGGTTTGTATACGACTAAGGGAAGAATAGAAAAAAAGGATACCCGATAACGGCTTGTGTTCTTAGCGGAGAATTTGAAAATTTCACTAAGTGCGAGCATCGCATTTGAAGGATAAACTGCTTTATAGGCTAAGCCCAAACCCTTATAACGACAGAAAGAGCAAACACGCAAGACAAAAATCTTGTATGTTTGCTCTTTTTCTGCTTATGATGTATTTGCTGTCGCAAAAGTGATGTTATTCGCTTCGCTCATAATGATGTTGCTCGCCAAGGCTTGAAGTAATGTGATGTTTGCCCACTGTGCCGAAGGCACAACATCACGCACAAAGTGAACATCACAAGGCGAAGCCGCCATCCCTTGCCCGCAAGGGCAAACATCGTTTTAGAAAGAAGCCTGGGCGATCATGGCCTCTGCCAGCTTTTTAAAGCCAGCGATATTAGCACCGGCAACATAGTTGCCTGCCATACCGTAGTCCTTGGCGGCCTGGTCCAGGTTTTTGAATATGTTGACCATAATGGTCTGTAGCTTTTCGTCTACCTCTTCCACACTCCAGTTCAGGCGCTGGGAGTTCTGGCTCATTTCCAGACCGGAACAGGCAACTCCGCCGGCGTTGGCAGCCTTGCCGGGGCAGAAGAGAACGCCGTTTTCCTGCAGGTAGTGGGTAGCATCCAATGTGGTGGGCATATTTGCGCCTTCACAGACGGCGATGCAGCCGTTGGCTACCAGCATCTTGGCATCGTCCAGCAGAAGCTCGTTCTGGGTAGAGCAGGGCAGAGCAACGTCGCACTTGACGGACCACACACCCCGACCTTCTTTATACTGGGCGCTGGGCCGTGCGGCGGCGTAAGCATCCAGGCGGACCCGGCGAACTTCCTTAACGTCCTTCAGCAGTTCCACATCAATGCCCTCGGGGTCATAAATCCAGCCGGTGGAGTCGGAGCAGGTAACAACCTTTGCGCCCATTGTGGTGGCCTTCTCGATGGCATAAATAGCAACATTGCCTGCACCGGAGACAGCTACGGTCTTACCGGCAATGTCCTGACCGTTGGCCTTCAAAAGCTCCTTTGTCAAGTACAGAAGACCGTAACCGGTGGCTTGTGTACGACCCAGAGAGCCACCGTAGGTCAGACCTTTGCCGGTGAGTGCGCCACCTTCGTATGCACCGCGGATCCGGCGGTACTGGCCGTACATATAGCCAATCTCTCTTGCGCCTACGCCGATATCACCGGCGGGGACGTCGGTATCCGGTCCGATGTATTTCACAAGCTCGGTCATAAAGCTCTGGCAGAAACGGAGGATTTCCCGGTCGGACTTGCCTTTGGGGTCAAAGTCAGAGCCGCCCTTAGCACCGCCCATGGGCAGACCGGTGAGGGAGTTCTTGAAGCATTGCTCGAAGGACAGGAACTTCATAATGCTCAAATTTACAGAGGGGTGGAAACGCAGACCGCCCTTATAGGGGCCGATAGCACCGTTAAACTGGACGCGGTAGCCGGTGTTAATCTGCATATTGCCATTATCGTCCAGCCAGGGAACACGGAACATAATAATACGCTCGGGCGTAACCATTTTCTCCAGCAGAGCTTCCCGACGGTAGCTCTCCTCGTTCTCTTCAATTACAGGGCGCAGAGATTGCAAAACCTCTTTCACCGCCTGCTGAAATTCTTTCTGGTCGGGATTTTGCTTGGCGACCAGCTCCAAGACTTCATCAATATAACCCATAGTGGATGCCTCCTAATAAAAAACTGTTCCTATTTTAACAAATGCAAAAAACGATTGCAATAGTTTTTTCGGACAAAGAGTGATTTTATTACAAGGACAAATGTGTGCAAAGTGCACACATAGGCATATTTTTCTACGAAAAGCCATAGATTGTCCTTAGGAGGGATGGTATGAAAAGGAAAAAACTGACACTGATTGCTATAGGGGCGTTTTGCCTGATAGGGGTTGTTGCCACATTTTTTGGCAGATCTGTGCCCGCAGGGAGTTGGGGCTTGCGCTTCCACACCGAGGGAGAGCCCCCGGAAGGGTCTGCCGGGGTGGCACAGCTTCAAAAATACGATACGGTATTTTTGGGAGATACCAGTCAAAAGAAGATATATTTGACCTTTGATGCAGGCTATGAAAACGGCTGTACAGAAAAAATTTTGGACATTCTCAAAAAGCACAATGTGCCTGCGGCCTTTTTCTTAGTTGGCAACTATATGGAGCGCAATCCTGACCTTGTGCGGCGGATGGTAAATGAGGGACATATTGTGGGCAATCACACGATGCACCATTATAATATGGAGAAAATCGCCGACCCGGCGGCCTTTGCGGAGGAATTGCAGGAGCTGGAACAGCTGTTTTTCAACATTACCGGCAAGGAACTGCCCAAATATTACCGCCCACCTCAGGGTACATACAGCTTGGAAAACCTGAAAAACGCACAAAATTTGGGCTATAAGACAGTATTTTGGAGCCTTGCTTATGTGGATTGGAACAACGACGCCCAGCCCACAAAAGAGGAGGCCTTTTCCAAGCTTTTGCCCCGGATCCATAACGGCGCGGTGGTGCTGCTCCACTCTACATCGAAAACAAACGCAGAAATTTTGGACGAACTGCTGACCAAATGGAAAGGTATGGGCTATTCATTTGGCTCGGTGGATGAATTGTTTGGGTAATATATTGTAGGGACGATTCACGAATCGCCCGCAAAACCTTCCCCTTTGGGGAAGGTGGCCGAGCAAAGCGAGGTCGGATGAGGTAAAACCTCACCCGTCTTTTGCGCATTGCGAGGAGCCACAGGCGATATGGCAATCTCCCGTATAGAATAAACTCGGCGCATTGAGCGCTGAGTTTATTTCGGGTCGACCTCCGGACGACCCCTACATTTTTCCCCCGGATTCGAGAGAATCCGGGGGAAGTTGCGTATTACCCGGCATCTGGGGGAAGGGTCGGGTTTTTGTGGGTGTTGTCCTTTGTCATCACGATGCTCTCGGCAAGCTCTATCAGCGTTTCCTCGTCTGCATCCGCAGTGATGAGGAACTGGTAAACGGCCCATCTTGTGTTCCATAGGATGGCTTTCGGCTTTTCAGGGTCGGCGAAAATATAAATTTCTGCCGGGAGCTCGGAGACCGTAACATTTTTTATAAGGGCAGGTTCATCAAACATAATCTGCGAGCCTTGCTGGCTCTTATAAAAATAGGTAAACACAATATCGGGCTTTCCCGCGCAAGTATAGACGAGGGTGTGTCCGTCCGGGGCAGGCTCTTGGCTTGCTAAAGTATAGTCATCCGGGAACCAGGTGATTTCATATTCCCAGGGAACATTTTGGGAAGGTTTGCCGTCAATATAGATAAAAACACTTTCAAAATGGGTTTTGAGCCAACCGTAAACAGAAGCGCGAACGGTGGGGTTTGTCAGCGCAAGAGACCCTGCCAAGAGCGCGGAAATAAGCGCAATGATTGCGACCCGTTTCAAGGCGGCAAAGTCTCTCTTGCGGTGGACATTTTTGCGTAGCTTTTCCATTTTCTCCTCAAATTTGGTAGAAAAGTTGTGGGTTTCCCACTCGGTTTCCGACAGGGCGGAAAGCAGAGCATTTTCGTATTCGGTGGCGGCTAAAGTAATAAGTTCATCATTCATCATCGTATTCCCTCCTCTTTGCAAAGCTGCGCCAGCTTTTCCTTTGCCCGCTGGGCGCGCTTTATGGCATTTGCTTCTGAGAGCTGCAAAAGATGGGCAAGTTCCCGGTTCGTATAGCCGTAGCGATATTTTAGCAGCAGAATATGGCGGTCTTTCACCGGCAAACGGGCAAAACACCGGGCAATACCGTCGCAGGCGGTGGGGTCAACGGCAATTCCTACTACCTCTTCGCATAGGGGTAGGTGGGGATGCTGGTTCTTTTTGCGGTAAATATCAATGGCCTTGCTCTCAACGATTGTAACGATATAGCCCCTTGTTTTTGGACAAACCGGCGTTTCAATTTTTTCCATATTTTCCGCGATGACAATAAAAGCATTGTGTACCGCATCCTCCGCATCCTCGTCGTTTTGGAGAATGTTGTTGGCAACATGGAACATCAGCGCCCGGTAAGCGAGATAGATTTCCTCAAAAGCAGATTGCTGCTGGGGTGTTTCAATCATTTGCAGATAGACAAGCATAGAATGCCTCCTTTTATAGGCTCTTTACCATAGTAACGAAACAAAGCGGGGATTTTTGGACAGGTGGAAGAAAAATTTTCTTCATTATAGCATTTTCAAAAAAATCGAAAACAAGTGTCCAAAATCGGGGTGGCTATTTCGTTACAATAGATAGAAACGGAAAGAGGTTGTGCATTCCCAAACGGTATGATACCATTAATAATAATTTCTGCTTCGCCGATACCTATAGAAGGAGTGATACATTTGAAAGATTTTATGAAACGGCACTGGAAGCTTTTGTTGTATCTTGTCTGCGCGGTTAGTATTTTGCTGGCAATATATATGTGCTTTAGGGATACTCCCGAAGTGAAGAAGATTGATCTGACCTTTGAAGCAGTAAAAATGGATGCAAAAGGAAAAGAAATCGGTACGGTACAGATTCATATCGTGGGTAAGCATCAGGATTATCGTACAAAAGAGGATGTCTGGAACCTAAGCATAGATGACTTTGATCGCTTTACCAATATCCGTATGCGAAAAGAAAATAACTTTGTGTATTTTCAAGAGCAACAGCGAGGCTGTGTCTATTTTGAAGCCGAGCGCACAGACCGCACCTATACAGAAACCATGCGCCTATACTTTGCAGATGATTTTGACCGTGTAGTTTTACAAGGCAGGGGAGAGATTTCTTATATTGGCTCCGGCAGTGGTGTATATACTGCCCAGGAATGTGTTTCCTATTTTGAAGAAAATAAGGAAGAATGGGATTATGTAGAGTCGGTTAATTTTGATATGACCGTAGATGCTGCCCGAATGGACGACAAAGGGTATGCAATTGAAATGGTACAGCTTGACGTATGCGGATATTACCGGGATTATCTTTTCGGAAAAGATGTTATTTGCTTAGATATAGAGCCGTCAAAGAAAAATCTATCTTCTTTGCAAGCGCCTGAGAGTACACCAATGTATTGGAATGAAGTCGACAAATACAACTTGACTTTTGTACAAACGCTGGTGTATGGTTATAATCCAGATACACAGGTTTCAGAACCTATGATGCTTGCGACCACGGATGAGTTTGACCGTTTTATTATCTGCTGGGAAAATATGGGACTTTTCTATCCAGGTTCGGTCAGCGGCAAGTACACCCCACGGGAAATTGTAGAATATTTCAACAGCTTTGTTAAAACAGGTGTTACTCTGCCGGAAGCATAAAACAAAAAACCGGGAGACCAATTTGGTCTCCCGGAAATTTATTTAGGTTTAATTACTTAGCACCGGCGATCTGTGCAGCAACTTCAGCAGCGAAGTTCTCTTCCTTCTTCTCGATGCCTTCGCCCTTCACATAGTGAATAGCGTTAACGAAGGAAACCTTGCCGCCCAGCTTCTTGCCGGCGTCAGCGATATAACCGGCAACGTCGCCCTGGAACAGGTCGGAGCGGACGAAGTCCTGCTGCAGCAGGCAGATATCCTTATAGAAGGCGTTAATCTTACCGGCAGCGATCTTCTCCTTGACCTGAGCGGGCTTGGAAGCCATCTTGGGGTCGTTCTCCATCAGAGCCAGCTGTACGGACATTTCCTTGTCAACCTCAGCCTGAGGAACAAGGCTCTTATCCCAGTACTTGGCGTTCATAGCAGCGATCTGCATAGCGACGTTCTTGCCGATCTCGGTAGCGTCGATGTCGCCCTCAACAGCCAGATTTACCAGAACACCGTGGGTGCCGCCCATATGGACGTAAGCAACGGAAGTGCCGGTAGCGAAGCGGTCAAAGCGGCGGATCTGCATATTCTCGCCGATGGACATAACCTTCTCCTGCATAATCTCGGTAACGGTCAGGTTAGAGTTGGGGTAGGTGCAAGCCTTCAGAGCTTCCACATCAGCAGGGTTCTGCTGGGCAACAACAATTGCCAGATTCTTAACCAGATCCAGGAAGGAGTCGGTCTTAGCGGCAAAGTCGGTCTCGGAGTTGACCTCGATGACAACGCCTACGCCGTCAACAACAGTTGCGTAAGCAACGCCTTCAGCGGCAATGCGGTCTGCCTTCTTGGCAGCCTTAGCCAGACCCTTTTCACGGAGCCAGTCAACAGCCTTGTCCATATCACCGTCGGTAGCAGCAAGAGCAGCCTTGCAGTCCATCATACCGACATTGGTCATTTCACGCAGTTTCTTAACATCAAGAGCAGTAAAAGCCATTTTTATATCCTCCTGTGTTCTTATTCAGCAACGGTCTCTTCTACAGCCTCGGCAGCCTCAGCAGCCTCAGCAGTAGCGTCCTCACCCTGACGGCCTTCGATCACACCGCTTGCCATAGCAGCAGCGATCAGACGGATGGCGCGGATAGCGTCATCATTGCCGGGGATAACGTAATCGATCTCTTCGGGATCGCAGTTGGTATCAACGATAGCAACAATGGGAATGTTCAGCTTCTTAGCCTCAGCGATTGCGTTGCGCTCCTTGCGGGGGTCAACAATGAACAGAGCTGCAGGCAGCTTTTTCATTTCCTTAACACCGCCCAGGTACTTCTCCAGCTTCTCAATCTCGCCCTGGTGCTTGATAACTTCCTTCTTGGGCAGCATTGCAAACGTGCCGTCAGCTTCCATCTTGCGCAGCTGAGCCAGACGGTCGATACGGGTACGCATAGTGCGGAAGTTGGTCAGCATACCACCCAGCCAACGGGCATTGACATAGTAGCCACCGCAGCGGATAGCTTCTTCACGGATAGCGTCCTGAGCCTGCTTCTTGGTACCAACGAACAGCAGATTGCCGCCGTTAGCGGAAGTTTCACGAACGAAGTTGTAGGCTTCCTCCAGCTTCTTAACGGTCTTCTGCAGGTCGATGATGTAGATACCGTTACGCTCGGTGTAAATGTAGGGAGCCATTTTGGGGTTCCAGCGACGGGTCTGGTGGCCGAAGTGTACGCCGGCCTCCAACAGTTGTTTCATAGATACGACAGCCATTTTTGTTTTCTCCTTTTGTTTTGTCCTCCACCCCGTTCATTCCGGCCGCCCGTCCTTGCGGACACGGGAGCGACAGGTCCCCGGGTGTGTGGTGTAATAATACTACGGAAAATTTCCGTGCCGAGTTATTATAATGCAAAGGTTTTCACTTTTCAAGTGTTTTTTGAAGAAAAATCAGCTTTTTTTCATAAAATTTGGCAAATTAGAAGGGAAAACCCAATCGGGGGCGGGAAATGCGGCACTGATCCGGCTTTATGTCTACCAAAATAATGTCCGGGCCGATTTTTCGGATACATTCCCAGGGAATCAGGAATTCATCCCGCCGTCCGATTTGGGGAAAACGGGGGGCGGCAGGCACTAAAATAGACAGCACCCGCCCCTCCGGGAGCTTTACAATCGCATCCGTTACAAAGCCCAGCCGCCGTCCGTCGCTGATACAAATGACCTCTTTGCAGTGCAGTTCCGTAAATTTACAGGACATAACAATACCTCCCCGGCGATACTACCGGAGTATATGCGTCCGGGGAGGGGAATATGCCAAATTGAGAATGGATAGTTGATAATTATTAACTCTCAACTATCAACTGCCTGTTAGCTTGGCAATACTTGCTTCCGCATTGCCGAGATAGCGCCTTTTTCCAAGCGGGAAACCTGGGCTTGGGAGATGCCCACCAAGTTTGCCACCTCCATTTGGGTTTTGCCGTCAAAAAACCGGAGGGAGAGGATTTCTTTTTCCCGTGGGCCTAATGCCCGGAAAGCATCCCGGAGCGCAATGCGCTCCAGCCAGTTTTCGTCGGTGTTTCGGGTATCCCGCACCTGGTCCATTACAGTCAGTGGATCACCGCCGTCGGCGTAAACGGGATCGTACAGGCTCACCGGCGCACAGACGGCGTCCAGCGCTTCGCTAACGGTGGCCTCCGGTAGGTCTAATTCCTTGGAGATTTCTTCCAAAGTGGGGTCCCTGCCTAATTTTAATAGGAGCGCCTCTTTACATTGCAATACCCGGTAAGCCACATCCCGGATGGAGCGGGAAACCCGAATAGCGGCGTTGTCCCTCAGATACCGGCGCACCTCGCCGGCAATCATCGGCACGCCGTAGGTGGAGAATTTTACCTGTTTTGTGGGATCGAAATTGTTGATGGCCTTCATAAGACCGATACAGCCAACCTGAAACAGGTCGTCCGGACACTCGCCCCGTTTTTCAAAACGCTGGATCACCGACAGAACCAGCCGGAGATTCCCTTCAATCAGTTGCCCCCGTGCATCTTCGTCCCCGTCCTTGGCCTGTAGCAGTAATCTGTCCATTTCTTTGGCGGATAAAACCTTTAGTCGGGCGGTGTTCACACCGCAGATCTCTACTTTTCCCTGCATTGTGTTCCTCCGTATTCTGTTTGTCTGTGAAAAAGGAAACCGCTACCGGGTATTATGCCCCGGGGTGGAAAAAACATACAGCAAGATATTTTTGTGAAAAATTCACAAAAATTCACGAAGAAAAAAGGATATCAGTCTTGTAAAACTGGTTCATATCTCCAAATTCCGAACAATTTGCTTAAATTTCTTCAAAAAATCCCGGAAATTTAATGGCGACATAATTTTTTGAAATCTCTAAAAACCGGACTTTATGCAACCGGAGTGCATATTGGGGAAAACAGGGGGAAATCGCAGGTTGACCCAGTCTCCTCCGTGAAATCAAAGGACTTTTCCACATTTTCCACAGGCTTTTCCACAAGGGCTTTGGGGAAAATATATGTATAAATAACATTCCGTTTGGTTTACATAAGTAAATTCGACAAGTTTCAACATTTTTCGCTTTTTAATTTTGACGAACAAAAGGGAAAATGACGAAGAAGATGGAAAAAATAGTACTTGACAGAGAGTTTTCTCCATATTTTAGCGCATTTTTCTTTTAGAGATACCGATTTTTTTGAAAATTATAAAAAAATTGAAAAAACTATTGATTTTATTAAAAAAAGGCAGTATAATCGGAAAGCGCATGTACCGAATACGAGAACAGGAGGTGTAACAATGCCCAATATTAAGTCCGCCAAGAAGCGCGTGGAACTGTCTAAGGTTGCATACGAGAAGAACAAGGCTGATAAGACCCAGCTTAAGACGATTATCAAGAAGTTTGAGGCTGCTCTGGTTGGTGGCGATCGTGCCGCTGCTGAAGCTGCTTACAAGGCTGCCGTTGTCGCTGTCGACAAGGCTGAGCACAAGGGTCTTCTGCACAAGAATACCGCTGCCCGCAAGAAAAGCAGTATGGCTCTGCAGATGAACAAGCTGGCCTGATTTCTCTGAAAATATCGCCTTCCGTACATTATTCGGAAGGCGTTTTTTCATACCCTGACAGCGGATCTTTTTGTGCATATGTGCGCAATTTTGGCCTTGACATACACAAAGTATGCCTACGGCCAATTGCTTCATCTGCGCAAAAATCTCTCGTTGCCGGCGGATGTTTTGTTGTAATAAAGCGTAGCTTGGGCTTCTTTGAATTGATAATTGAGAGTTGAGAGTTGATAATTTTAGCAGGTGAGACATTGAAGCGCCTCTATATTTTGAATATGTCGGCATCGCCGACACCATAATTATCAACTATCAATTATCAACTCGTACCTCTTGCATACCTATGTTATACTATATAAAAAAGGGGGTGAGGTTCTGTGGCAAGGCTATCTGATCCGGTAACCATATTAAAGGGCGTTGGACCTACAAAAGCAAAGCAATTAGCGGCGCTGAATATTTTTACATTGGAGGACCTCATCTGCCATTTTCCCAGGGGCTATGAGGATCGGACAAGATTTGTCAGTATTGCGGATTTGGAAGTGGATAAGCCTGCCTGCTTCAAGGCGGTGGTTATGAACACCCCCCGCACCCATCATATCCGCAAAGGCCTGGATATTACCAAAGTGCAGGTGGCGGATCATACAGGTCGGCTGAATCTTACTTTTTTTAATCAGAAGTTTACTACCGAACAGCTGCAGTATGGCGGCGAGTATGTTTTCTACGGAACGCTAACCGGCGATTATGCCGGATATCAAATGACCTCTCCTGCGTTTGAGAGGATAGACAGCGCGCCGGTGGTTACCCGGCGGGTGCTACCCATTTATCCTTTGACGGCAGGTATTTCCAATGCCACGATGATTAAGACCATCCGGCAGGCAATGGCGGTCTGCGATACGCCCCGGGAAATTATTCCGGAGGAAATTCGCCGGCAGTATGGGATTTTGCCGGCAGAACGGGCTTATCAGGCGATCCATATGCCGGCTTCTATGGAAGAAGCGGAGCTTGCCAAGCGGCGGCTGATTTTTGAAGAATTTTTTGTTTTTTCCGCAGGCCTTAGCCTGATGCGCGCCAGCCGGGAGCAAAAAGCGGTTGCGCCCTATCAAAAGGGCGATTTGTCGCCTTTTTATACATCCCTGCCCTTTGCCCTCACCGGGGCACAGCAACGGGCAATTGGAGAAATTCTTTCCGATATGCAAAGCGGAAAGCCTATGAACCGATTACTGCAAGGCGATGTGGGTAGCGGTAAAACCATGGTAGCGGCGGCCGCCGCTTATTTGGCAGTACAAAACGGTCAGCAGGCAGCGTTAATGGCGCCGACAGAAATTTTGGCGGAACAGCATTATACCGGTCTTTCCCGGCTCCTTTCGCCTTTGGGTGTCCGGGTAAAGCTTCTTACCGGCGGAATGACCGCTAAGGAGAAAAAAGAAGTCCGGGAGGAAATGGCCTCCGGCGGAGCGGATTTAATTATCGGCACCCACGCCCTGATTTCAGAAAGCTCCGCTTTTGCCCGGTTGGGGCTTGTGGTGGCGGATGAACAGCACCGCTTTGGCGTTGCCCAGCGTTCGGCACTTGCGTCAAAGGGAACAGCACCCCACCTTTTGGTAATGTCTGCAACGCCGATCCCAAGGACGTTGGCGCTGATTATGTACGGAGATCTGGATGTATCCATTTTAGATGAGCTGCCTCCCGGTCGGCAGAAGGTGGATACTTTTTTGGTAAGTGAAAAAATGCGCGCCCGGATCAATGCCTTTATCCGCAAACAGGCAGAGGAAGGCCACCAGAGCTTTGTGGTCTGCCCGGCAGTGGAAGAAGCGGAAGAGCTGGATATTAAGGCGGCATCTGTTTGGGCAGAGACCCTGCAACAGACGGTTTTCCCGGATTTACGGGTTTCTCTTATTCACGGGCAGATGAAAAGCGGCCAGAAAGAAGCGGTTATGGCAGATTTTGCCGCAGGGAAAGCCGATATTTTGGTAGCAACCACGGTGATTGAGGTTGGCGTGGATGTACCCAATGCAACCCTTATGGTCATTGAGGACGCAGACCGGTTCGGCCTTTCCCAGCTTCATCAGCTGCGGGGCCGGGTAGGCCGTGGCAGTGCGAAAAGCTATTGCATCCTCACATCGCAAAACAAAAACCCAGAAACCCTTGCCCGGTTAAAGGCACTTTGTAATACCAACGACGGCTTCCGCATTGCGGAGGAGGATTTGCGTTTGCGGGGACCAGGGGATTTCTTTGGCTCCCGGCAGTCCGGCCTGCCGGTTTTCCGGGTGGCAAACTTAGCCTGCGACCTGAAAACACTAAAGCAGGCCCAGGCGGCTTCTGCCCGGTGGATTGAGGAGATGGGTACAGAGGATACCCCGGAGGCAGAAACCCTGCGCCGCCGAATCGGGGAACTTTTCCGCCGCAGCCAAGGAACGATGAATTAAAGTATATTAAAGCGGTTTTCTTAACGTTTCTTAAACATTCTCTGTCAAAAGCAGGAAAGATTCTGCTTTTTGGCAGGGAATGTTTTGTTACATTGGACAAAAAAGGAAAACAGTAGTTGCAACTTTCATAAAAATGTAGTAAAATAATACAATTAAAACTATGCACATTATATACTATAGAGGATTCTGGAGGTCTCCGTTTATGGAAAAACCGATTGTACTTGTAATTATGGACGGTGTAGGCAAGGGCGATGGCGGCAAAGGTGATGCTGTTGCCGTAGCAAAAACCCCTACGCTGGATAACCTTTTGGCAACCTGCCCCCATACCTACCTGAAAGCCCACGGCACAGCCGTAGGCCTGCCCTCTGATGACGATATGGGCAACTCTGAGGTTGGTCATAATGCCCTCGGCTGCGGTCAGGTTTACTCTCAGGGCGCAAAGCTGGTAGGCGAGTCTATTGAAAATGGCGTGCTGTTTGCATCCAGCACCTGGAAGGAGCTGGTGGCAAACGCCAAAGACGGCAGGGCAATGCACTTTATCGGTCTGCTGTCCGACGGCAATGTTCACTCCAACATTGCCCACCTGATGGCACTTTTGAAGCAGGCAAAGGCAGAGGGCGTCAAAAAGGCTTACTGCCACATTTTGCTGGACGGTCGTGATGTACCTGCTACCTCCGCCCTTACCTATGTGGAACAGCTGGAAACGCTTCTGGCATCTCTCCGGGAAGACGGCTGTGATTATGCCATTGCTTCCGGCGGCGGCCGTATGCAGGTAACCATGGACCGGTATGAAGCCAACTGGGCAATGGTGGAAAAGGGCTGGCGTACCCACGTACAGGGTATCGGCCGTCAATTCGCTTCTGCCAAAGAAGCTATTGAAGTCTATCGCGCTGAGACCGGCTGTATCGACCAGGACCTGCCTGCATTCGTAGTGGCGAGAAACGGCGAGCCCGTTGCAAAAATCTGCAACGGCGACAGCGTAATTCTGTTCAACTTCCGCGGCGACCGCGCCCAGGAGATTTCTTTGGCATTTGACCGCAAGGATTTCGATAAGTTTGACCGTGGCGATTACACAGGCGTAAAGTTTGCCGGAATGCTCCAGTACGACGGCGATTTGAACATTCCTGAAAATTACCTGGTGCAGCCCCCCGTGATTACCAATACCCTGACCGAGGTTCTCTGCGCTGCCGGTATTTCTGAGTATGCTGTGTCTGAGACACAGAAATACGGCCACGTTACCTATTTCTGGAACGGCAACCGTTCCGGCAAGGTTTGCGAGGCGCTGGAAACCTACGAAGAGATTCCCTCCGATGTAATTCCCTTTGAGCAGGCACCGGCTATGAAATCCAAGGAAATTACGGAAAAGATGGTAGAGGCAATGGCCTCCGGCAAGTATCAGTTCCTGCGCTGTAACTTCCCCAACGGTGATATGGTTGGTCATACCGGCGTGATGGATGCGGTTGTTTACGCAATGGAGTGCGTGGATAACAGCCTGAAGGCGATTAAGGAAGCTGCAGACAAGTACGGCTATACGCTGCTGATCACCGCTGACCACGGCAATGCCGATCAGATGATCGAAGTCAGCAAGGGCAAGGAAGCGGTGCGTACTGCCCACTCCCTCAATGCCGTACCTTTCATCATTTACGACAAAGAAAAAACCTTCTCCGTCAAGGATGGTGCCTTCGGTCTTGCCAATGTGGCACCTACTGTCGCAAAGCTGCTGGGCCTTGCTGCTCCTGCTTGCTGGGAAGAAAGCATTATCTAACCCCCACGATTTATTTTATATGGAGGAATTGCTATGATCAGTCAAACCAATGAAAACGGCCAGATCTGCGTAAGCACAAGCGTTTACACCGACATTGCCGGCACAGCCGCATCTAACTGCTTCGGTGTTAAGGGTATGGTCGCCCGCTCTGTCAGCGACGGACTGTACCACCTGCTTCGGAAAGAATCTATGAGCAAGGGCGTCCGGGTAGAGTTCCACGAGGATGGCGCCATTTCCATCGACCTGCACATTATGGTGGACTGCGGTGTGAATCTTACCGCTGTGGGCGCATCCATTATTTCCGAGGTGCGTTATGTAGTCAATAAATGCACCGGCACGGAAGTACGGGATGTAAATGTCTACATCGACTCGATGATGGCCGGATAAAACGGAGGTATTTACCAGTGAAACAGATAATTAACGGTGCAGACCTGCGCAGACTTATCATCAGCGCAGCAGCATCCATTGAGATAAACAAGCAGAAGCTTAACGAGCTGAACGTTTTCCCTGTTCCCGACGGCGATACCGGCACCAATATGTCTATGACCATTAACGCAGCTGCCAGCGACCTGAGAAAGACCGAGGACCCCTCTTTGGACAAGGTGGCATCTGTTGCGGCTTCCGCAATGCTGCGGGGTGCAAGAGGTAACTCAGGTGTTATCCTTTCTCTGCTGTTCCGTGGCATTTCCAAGAAACTCAAAGGTGCTGATCATTGCGACGGTGTTCTGTGGGCAGATGCACTGCAGGAAGGCGTGGATGCCGCTTATAAGGCAGTTATGAAGCCTGCGGAAGGCACAATTCTGACCGTTGCCCGTCTGGCTGCTGCCAAGGCGCGTCAGGCAGCTCAGGAGAACAACCACATTGAGTTTGTCCATCAGGCAGCTATTGAAGAAGCCAAGGTTGCTCTGGCAAATACCACCAATATGAACCCTGTCCTGAAAAAGGCCGGCGTTGTGGATGCCGGCGGTAAAGGCTGGCTGCTGGCGCTGGAGGCTATGGACGCAGCGCTGCGGGGCGAGGATGTGATCGCGCCTGAGGGCGGCGTGGCAGACGCCAAGGAGCAGGCGGATTTCTCTGATTTTGATACCGAGGACATCACCTTCACCTACTGCACCGAGTTCATTATCTCCCGTGAAAATCAGGACGACCCCGATAAGCTCCGGGAATTCCTCAGTAGCATCGGTGATAGCCTGGTAGTTGTGGACGATGAGGAAATTATCAAGGTTCACGTGCACACCAACGATCCCGGCAAGGCGCTCCACGAAGCAATGGACTACGGCAGCTTTGTAACGGTAAAAATTGAGAATATGCGCCTGCAGCATACCGAAAAGGTGATGAGCGAGAAGGAACTTGCGCCCAAGATCGCTGAGCCGGAAAAGCCTGTGGGTGTGGTTACGGTTTGCGCCGGCGCCGGTCTTGCAGAGGTTTTCTCCAATTTGGGCGTAGACGGTGTGATCTCCGGCGGTCAGACGATGAACCCCAGCACCCAGGATATTTTGGAAGTCGTCAATACCGTTCCAGCGGAAACGGTGTTCGTACTGCCTAACAACAAAAATATTATTATGGCTGCAGAGCAGGTAAACGCTCTGACTCCCAAGAATGTAATCGTAATCCCCAGCAAGACCGTCCCCCAGGGCGTAACGGCAATGCTGTCCTTTAACACCGAAGGTTCTGTGGAAGAAAACACGGAAGCAATGAATGAAGTGCTGGGTACAGTAGATACAATGCAGATCACCTATGCCGCCCGGAATTCCGATTTCGACGGCCACGATATCCACGAAGGCGACTATCTTGCCATCTACGGCAGCGCCCTCTTTGGCACCAGCCGGGATATTAAGGTTCTTCTCCGTGCGTTGGCGGAAAAGGTGCGGGATACCGGCAAGGAATTCATTACTATCTACTATGGCCAGGACATTCAGGAAAAGCACGCAAAGAAGGCTGCGGATTTGTTCCGGCAGATTTGCCCCAATGCAGATGTAAATCTTATTTGCGGTGGACAGCCGGTGTACTATTACCTGATCTCCGCTGAATAAACTAAATAATACAGGCCGACCGATAGAGAACGCTCTGTCGGTCGGTTTTTATGTTAAAGGCAAACCTTCCCCTTTGGGGAAGGGGGACCGCTTGCGGTGGATGAGGTTTCACAACCTTTTGTTTTCTAAAGCATTTATGAATAAGGAAGGACATTTTATACCTCATCCGACTGCCCGTTCGGGCAGCCACATTCCCCAAAGGGGAAGGTATTATTGACTGGAGAAACGGGGAAGTTAATATACAGGGAGGGATGGAAATGGATTTTATCAAAAAGCTTTATGCGGCAATTCAATATGTAAATTCCTTAAAAGTGCCGGTATATGCTTCCTATGCCGGGTATTTCTTAATTTTATCGGCATTTCCCTCTCTGATTTTGCTTTTGAGCTTACTGCGCTATGCAGGCTTGGAGGTGGAAGTTCTTACTGGGGCGATCCGCGGAGTGGTTCCGGAGGCCCTGTTCCCGGCGGCAAAACGTTTGGTGGTTCTTGCTTATCAGGGAACTACCGGTGGCATCCTGTCCTTTTCCGCTATTACCGCCCTGTGGTCTGCCAGCCGGGGGGTTTACGGACTGTTGACAGGGCTGAACACCATCTACGGTGTCCGGGAGAATCGGGGCTATTTTTATACCCGGTCCATTAGTCTCATTTACACCTTTTTGTTTCTTTTGGTACTAATTGCCACAATGGCGCTTCATGTATTCGGCACGGAAATCCTGACCCTACTTCCGGTGATGGACTTGCTGAACGGATTTTTTGATTTGCGGTTTTTCCTGTTGCTGGGCTTGCAGACGGCTGTGTTTACGGCGGTATTTATGGTTTTGCCGAACCGCCGAAACAGCCTGATGGACAGCTTGCCCGGTGCGTTGCTGGCCTCTTCTGGCTGGCTGGTCTTTTCCGACATTTATTCCGCTTATGTGGAGCATTTTGCTATCTATTCCAGCATTTACGGCTCCGTTTACGGCGTTGCGCTGAGTATGCTGTGGCTTTACTGCTGTATCAGTATTGTGTTTTACGGCGGCGCATTGAATGTTTATCTTATAAAGAGCAAAAAAGATTAAAAAATTTACCCCTTGTTCACAAAGCTGTGTTATGATAGGATATATATGGAAAAAAGGGGTGAATTTTATGTTCGGCTTCGTAATGGCAGATATGAAAGAGCTTTCCAAAGAGGAACAGGCGCGGTATAATGCGGTTTACTGCGGTGTCTGCAGGCAGATGCGCTTGCGCTCCTCCGGCTATGCCCGTTTGGGACTGCGCTACGATCTTGCCTTTCTTTCGGTTTTGCTTATGAGCCTGTATGAGCCGGAAGAAACTGCCGGAAACCGGGCTTGCGGTTTCCATCCCATCAGCCCAAGACCTTGGGTGGATAATGCATATATTGCCTACGGCGCAGATATGAATATTGCCCTGGCCTATTACAATGCCCTGGACGATTTAGAGGATGAGGGTAAGGTCTCTGCAAAGGCTGCCAGCCGGATATTTGGCAGAGAAATGGAAAAAATCCGGGAAGCCCATCCGGAAAAGTGCCGTGCCATTGAAGAAAATCTGGCAAAGCTGACCGCACTGGAAAAAGAAAACTGCCCCGACCCGGACAGGGTAGCGGCCTGCTTCGGCAAGCTTTTAGGAGAGCTGTTTGTTTACCGTGAAGATATATGGGCAGATCGTCTGTGTGGTTTGGGAGATGCCTTGGGTAGATTTATTTATCTTGCGGATGCGGCAGTAGATTATAAAAAAGACAAGGAAAAAGGGCGGTATAACCCTTTTATTGCCGCAAATATGGCACCTGACTGGGATGCTTGGGAGAATATTTTGGTACTGCAGATGGAGCGTTGCACATTCTTTTTTGAGCAGCTCCCGTTGGTGCAGGACAAAGGCATCCTGGATAACATTTTATACAGCGGGATTTGGCTGCAGTATCGCAACAAGCAACGGCGGCAGACCCGGGGAGGACAAAAATGACGGACCCTTATAAAGTGCTGGGAGTAAGCCCGGATGCTTCCGATGAGGAGATCAAAAAGGCTTACCGAAGGCTTGCAAAGCAGTATCACCCGGACAGAAACCCGGGCGATACCCAAGCGGCAAAGAAAATGCAGGAAGTCAATGCTGCCTACGAGCAAATTAAGAACCCCGAAAAGGCTCAGCAGACCCAGGGGACTTATAATCCCTACGGAAACTATAACCCCTACGGTCAACAGCAGGGGGGTGCGTCCTATTCCCAAATTCTGGGTATGGCCTATCAGTACATTATGTACCACCAATACTATCAGGCGCTCCAGATACTCCAGTCCACCACAGAGCGTTCTGCCCGGTGGTATTATCTGTCTGCCATTGCCAACAGAAATCTCGGCAATCAAGTTACCGCTTTGGAGCATATCCGCCGGGCGGTATCTATGGAGCCGGACAATACGGAGTATTTGGAAATGCTGAGGCGGATGGAAAGCGGCGAGGAGTACCGCCGTCAGGCGAATACTTACCGTGGCTTTACTTTCCGGGGAAGCCCGTTTACTTCTCTTTGCCTTTGCTACCTGTGTCAGCTTTTTTGCTGTCGCGGCAGATTTTTCTGGTGTTAAAAACCGGAGGTGCAACGCACCTCCGGTTTGTTCTGTATTATTTCCACAGGCCGTCGGGGTAGAGACCCTTTTTTGTCAGCTCTGCAAGAGCGGCGACCACCACAGGTTTGTCGGCTGCGTAGGTTTCCACCCGTGTGCGCTCCACAATGTCAGTCAAATACCCCTCGGCACTTACCTGGCAGACACTCCGGGCCACATAGCCGTTTTCTGTAACGGTGTTACCGAGAGCGTAGCTTACCATACAGTATTTGCCTTCATTGGTATCGGTTAGATTGCTTAAGTAGGAATAAATGACCGAAAAAGCGGCTGTTCCGCAGTAATCGTCGGTATTAATCACCGCGAAAGGCGCACCGTCGATTGCTTCCCGGGCGCACAGCACTGCGTGGCAAGTGCCCCAGGGCTTGACCCGTTCTTCGGGAGCGGAAAAACCGGCGGGAAGCTTATGTAGCTCCTGATAGGCATAGACAATTTCTAAGGAGCATTTCTCCAACCGATTACCGACTGTCGCCATAAAGTCTTCTCGGATGGCGTCTTTAATCATAATGACCGCTTTTTCAAAGCCGGCCTCCCGAGCGTCAAACAGGGAAAAGTCCAAAATTGCCTCGTCCTGACTGCCTACGGGGTCAATTTGCTTGGGTCCGCCGTAACGGCTGCCCATTCCGGCCGCCATCGCTATGAGCACAGGTTTTTTACAAAATTCCTACTGCTTTTTCTTTATTGTTGCAGAAAAAATAGGAAAAGATAGGTTATTTTCCTGAAAACAGGGTGTTTGTCATAAAAATAGGGCCTTTTTGAAGCTTTTCCCATGAAAACTCTCCGGATAGCTCCCGGGCGGAGATTGGAATTTCCCGGTCAATCAGATTGGCGGAGTATGCCAGTGTACCAATGAGAGCTTCCGGGGTTAAGTGCTGACGGAGATACCCTAAATCCAAATCTTTGTCCCGTTTGCTCAGCCGTCGGCCGTCCGGCGCAAGGAGCATCGGTACGTGCCCATAGGTGGGATGGGAAAAGCCGAACAACGCCTGCAAATACATCTGCCGGGGAGAGGAGGAGAGCAGGTCTTGCCCTCTGACAACCTCTGTAACGCCAAATTCCCCGTCATCTACAGTAACAGCAAGCTGATAAACATAGACTTCATCTGCCCGGCGCACCACAAAGTCGCCGCAATCGGTCAGCAGATTTTCTTTGTAAACGCCCTGACATAGGTCGTTGATTTCGTAATCCCTGTCCGGCACACGGACACGCCAAGCAGGTGGTCTGTTAAAGGTAGCGATTTGTTCAGATGTCAAGTTCCGGCAAGTGCCGGGGTAAACATAAGTGCCGTCGGATGCGTGAGGGGCGCCCACACCGTGAAGCTGGCTGCGGGTACAGTAGCAGGGGAATAACAGCCCTTTTTCCCGCAATATCGAGAAATATCGGTCATAAACGGTACTGCGCTTACTTTGGGCAGGGGTTTCTTCGTCCCAGTTTAGACCCAGCCACCGAAGGTCTTCCCGCAGAATATCCGCAAATTCGGGGCTTGTGCGCTGGATGTCCAAATCCTCCATCCGCAGGAGAAAATAACCCTGCTTACTCCGCACGGACAGCCAGGCAATCAAGGCGGCAAAGACGTTGCCTAAGTGCATCCTGCCGGACGGGGTGGGGGCAAAACGGCCTACAGGCGTACGGTTCACAGCGACACCTCCTCTCTAAGAATATTTTACAACAGTTCCGCCCGTCTGTAAAGTTAGTACTTGTGCAAAAAGAGTAGATATAGTATAATAATCTCAATCTGTGGGGAGGAAAGAAAAATGGAAAATGAACCCAAAAGACGCAGAAGAAGACCCCGCAGGGCAAAAAAGCGGCGGTTATTTCTGCCGGTGCTGATTGCAGTAGTTTGTGTGGCGGCTGTTGTGTTTTTTGCCACCAACGGAAAACCCGAGGATCCTACGGAACCTGGGGATGTGGATAAAACCGTCATAAACCTATCCTTCGGCGGCGATCTGAATATTACGGACGATGTGGTAGCGGCTGCCGGTAGCGACGGTAGCTTTCAGGGCGCGTTTATGGATGTCCTCCCCCTGCTCAGCGATGCGGATCTGGCGGCGCTGAATTTGGAAGGCACTTTTAGTGGCGGACCTTACGGTAGTGAAAGCAAATCTGCTCCCGCGGCTCTGGCAACAGCGCTGAAAAAAGCCGGTGTGGATATTTTACAGCTTGCCAATTCCTGTACCCTTCGGGGCGGCATCGGCGGTTTGGTCTCTACCATTGATACGGTAAAATATGCAGGTTTAGAGCCGTTGGGCGTTTACCGGAATACAGAGGAAGCCCGAAAAGAACGGGGTTTTGTGCTAATGGAGGTCAAGGGTGTGAAAATCGCCTTTGTGGCTTTTACCAAAGGTATGGACGGAATGACATTGCCTGCGGGCAGTGAAGGCTGTATCAATCTTCTGTATAAGGATTATGACAGCACCTACCAAAAGGTGGACGAAGAAGGCATCTCCAAAATTATGGACGATGTCAGCAGGGCAAAACCGGACCTTGTGGTGGCAATGCTCCACTGGGGTAGCGAGTTTAACGACACCATCAGCGACAGTCAGGAGAAAATCTGCAAACTGCTTCAGGAAAAGGGCGCGGATGTGCTGATCGGTACCCACCCCCACTATGTACAGAAAATGGTTTTTGATAAGGAAAAGGGCACATTTGTTGCCTATTCTTTAGGAGATTTCTTTGGAGATGCTACCCGAGCAGGGTCGGAGTACTCTGTGATTTTGCATTTGGAGGTTACGAAAAACGACAAAACCGGCGAAACCAGGGTCTCCGGCTTTGATTACACCCCGATTTTCACGGTCAGGCAGGAAGGCAGACCCTTGCGGGTAATACGGATTAGAGAGACGATGGCGGCCTATGAAAATCAGTATATGGATGCCGTACCCGAAAGCGTTTATAAAGATATGGCATATGCACTAAAGCGAATCGAAGCTCGTATCAAAGGGTAGTAAAAAATCCCCAACTCATCTGAGTTGGGGATTTTTGATAAGTAATTACATATCGAAGGGTTCCATAGAGAGGACAGGGTGGCCGACTTCGCTCAGGAAGTTCAGCAGCTCCTCGGGATCCTCGGTGCAGACGGTCTCATCGCCGATCATATCGGTGAAGTTCTCAACACCGTACATCTCCAGAACGGTAGCATCCAGACGCTCACGCATCTGATCCTTCAGCATCTTGGGCATCCAGACGATACGGCCGGGGCCGCCTTCGGCTGCGATGAACTTCTTGGAGGAAATGAAGTGTTTGCCGTGGCCCATAAAGCCGGGAGTCTGAACACCGCCGCCGGTCATAGAAGCCATATCGGAGAAGCTCATACCCAGAGGCGTCATACCGGCGTGCTCGCGGCAGGTAATGACAACGCCCATAGAGCAGGGCTCAACACCGCAGATACACTCGAAGCAGCCGCAGCTTGTCATAGGATCCTGGAACAGGGAGTACAGAGTGATCTTCTCAACAGCACCGTGGGAGTACTTGTTGACAGCCTCGTCCATAGAATCGTAACGACCCAGACGCTCGTCCTGGCAGCCGGTCTTGAGGATGGGCTGGCAGGGACCGTGGGGATCCAGCTCTTGAGTGGCCTTTGCGTCCAGCCAGGAAACGGCACCGCACAGACCCAGACGCTCGGGAGTAACGATACATACGTGGCTGGGGGAGAAGGCCTGGCACATAATGCAGGTGTAGAACACATCGACGGATTCGTCGGTCATAGAAGCAAGACGGGCATCACGGGCGTTGAAGATCTCGTTGGCCTTGGCGCGCAGAGTCTTGTTCTGTTCAGCATCTACTACGATGGTAACCTGGCACTTGTCAGCAACAGCCTCGAACTCGCTCATAACCTTGGCATAGAGAACCTCGCCCAGGTGGCGGAACTTGAAGCCAGCCTCAAAGTCGGCTTTGTTGATACGAATACGGATCATATCACGCTGACCGGTGTGCATAACGCCTTCGATACAGTTGAGCCAAGCGTGGATCTTACGCTCCATAACGGACTCAAAGTCAGGCTGCATAGCCTTGCCTGCAACATCAATAGTGTAGCTGAGGGAAATCTTGGAGCCCACAGGAATCTCGTCGATTTCGGGTCCGATAACAGTGATCTTGTGATCCTCGATCTCCTGCATCTCCTTGGTCTGAACCAGCTCGAAGCAGTCCACACGGGAGCCGTCCACTTCCACCTGCATATCACCCTTACGGATGATTTCACCCTCAAATGCGGAGGCGTAGGACACAGGAATGTCGATCTTGGTGATCTTGAGCTTAATGTCGCGGGCTTCCAGAGAAGTTGCGTTCCACTTGGAGGTGTCCAGCTGCTGAATCAGGGACTTGGGAACACGGAACATATTCTCGGTCTCGTTGGAGATAACGGGGAAGCCCAGGCAGATAGCGCCTGCACCGTAAGAAACAATTTCGTCGGTGAGGGACTTGTAGGCGTTAACAAATGCCTTAACGCGGTCCATAGTGTACTTGTACAGAGCCTTGGTGTCGCCGGGGGTGATAGCACCGAAAATCAGTGCTGCACGCAGAGCCACGGAAACAACGTGGATGACGGATTGCATCTCGTAGCCCAGAGGCACAACACGCACACCCTCGCCCAGGTTCATACCGGCATCATAGCAGTGCTTGATGGAATCACCGGTCAGTGTAACCAGGATGCCCTGTGCCTGGTAGGACTTAGCCAGAGCTACAGTCTCAGCGGGGTCTTCAGCACCGCCAATGATAACAGCAACACCGGGAATATCGCCGGTAACCAGAGGCAGGCCCAGGTTACGAACGAAGGAGTCGGTCAAAAAGCCCATTTCAGGCTCGGTGTAAGGCTCATTTCCGCCGATGTACTTGAGAACTTCCAAAAACTCTGCGCACAGAGCAGAAGCGATACCGCTGTCGAAAGCGTCCTGCAGACGGGGATTGCGGGTCATCATAGGCTTAATGTCATTTTCCAGAGCAGCCTTCAGCTCGCCCAGGTTATTGATCTTTTTGCCGGTGATGGAGTAGTAGCAGGGAAGATTGTAAGCGGTATTGGGGAATGCTACGGGTTCAGCCTCGCCGAACTTAGCGATGGCTGCGTCAATGGCGGCGACTGTACGGGAGTAGTTATAGTCGTTACCGCCGAATACTCTATCAAAAAGTGTCAACGTTTATTCCTCCTATATATTATTCTTGATCCAAGTGAGCTTTGATTTTACGGATTTCTTCAATGGCGGTGGAGCTGAAATCGTAGGGGGATTTACCCTGACGGTCAGCTTCAATTACCTCACTATTGTAGTGGATAAAGCCCAGCAGGTCCTCTGTGGGAATGACGGAGCGGATATAATCTTCGTCGTCCTCGGATCGCACCTTGTTGGCAACCACCCGGACGGTTTTAATGCCCAAATCCTTTGCCAGCCGCTTTACATTGCGGTAGGTCTGGACGGATCTTGCACCGGGTTCAATCACTACAATGAACTGATCCATATTGGCGGCTGTTCCGCGGGCTAAATGCTCAAGACCGGCTTCCATATCCATAATTACCACATCATTTTTCCGATAGGTAAGGCTGGAGAGAATGGCTTTGAGCATTACGTGCTCGGGACAGACACAGCCACTGCCGCCTACATCCACCGTGCCCATAACCAACAGCTTTACACCATTGATTTCTTTGGCGTACTTTTCGGGGATGTCCGCTACATAAGGATTTAACTTGAAGAATTTGTTGGCTTCGTTGGCACCGGTTCTCTCTTCCACCAAAGTCCGCATCCGGGAGATAGGGATGATTGCATCCACTTCCTCCTGAGAAAGGCCCAAGGCAAGACCCAAATTGGCATCCGGGTCCACGTCCGCTGCAAGAACGGTACGGCCTTCATCGGCGTACAGCCTTGCCAGAGTAGAAGAAAGGGTGGTCTTACCAACACCGCCTTTTCCGGTAATGGCAATTTTCATAGATTAGATGCCCAAAGCGGCGCGCTTAGCTTCAATGCAGGCAATCATCTTGTCGCCCAGTGCGTCAATGTCGGTGTCCACAACAAACTTAGCCTCAACCCACTTGTTGATGCCGTTTTCACCCTGGAGCAGCTCGGTAACCTCGGTAGAACCCTTGGAGTAGGGATCAACGCCCAGGAAGGTCTCAATACCGGTAGCGACAACGTAGTTGCCGATGGAAACAGCTTTTTCACTCATCCATTCGGGAGCGCAGCCAACAACGGGAACCTGAGAAATGTTGATGCCCCAATCCTTGGCAATATCGGAAGCCAGAACCATCATACGGGAAATGTCAACGCAAGAACCCATATGCAGGACAGGAGGAATACCTGCCAGCTCGCAAACACGCTTCAGACCTGCGCCGCAGTACTCTTTTGCCTGTTCGGGATCCATCAGACCGGCCTTGGCAGCAGCCTGGGCGGAACAGCCGGTAACGATCAGGATGATGTCGTTTTCCAGCAGCTTCTTCATTAAACCAATGTGGGCGGAGTCGGGACGGACCTTGGGGTTATTACAGCCAACCATAGCTACAGCACCGCGGAGAACACCGGAGTGCACACACTCGATCAGGGGCTTGGTGGTGCCAAACTCGTCAAGCTGAGAGTTTGCAACGCCGTCGAGCACCTTCTTAATGGCTTCAACAGAGTAGCCTACTCTTGCCTTCTGCTTCTGGTTGGGGATGTTTACCAGCTCGGGGGTCCGGTTCTTGAAGTTCTCAATGGCCATCTTCACGATTGCCTTGGCATTTTCTCCGGCGGTCTCAGCGTGGAATTGAATGAACTCGGAGTCAGGCATCCGGGCAATGGGAGAGGTGGTGATAAACTTGGTATGGAAGCACTTGCTGAGGGGTCCCAAAGCAGGGAAGATACACTGCACGTCCACAACAATGGCTTCGCAAGCACCGGTAAGTACAACGTTTTCCTGGTTCAGGAAGTTACCTGCCATAGGAATGCCGTGGCGCATAGTAACTTCGTTGGAGGTACAGCAGACACCGGAAACGGTGATGCCCTTAGCACCCATACTCTTGGCATATGCGATCATCTCGGGATCGTTGGCGTAGTAAACGATCATTTCGGAAAGGGAAGGATCGTGTCCGTGAACAACGATGTTGACATTTTCCTTCTCCATAACGCCGATGTTTGCCTCGGTATCGATGGGCTTGGGAGTGCCAAACATAACGTCAGAGAACTCCGTGCCCATCATAGAACCGCCCCAGCCATCGGAAAGACCGGCCCGGAGAGACTGACGGATCAGTGCCTCGGACAGAGAGGAGCAGCCCATATGGGTCATATGCATAGCGGTGGCGATTTCTCTGTCAATCGCGCGGGGAGTAATCTCGGCAGCCTCCCACAGCTCCTGGGTGTGCTGAGGCGCACGCTTTGCAAACTTCTGGGTACCAAAGGGGAAGCCATACTCCAACAGACCGATTTCAGCCATCTCGTGAGCCAAATCATAAATGTCCTTGCCTTCGGTCTCAACGCCCCATTCTTTCGCAATGCGGATCAGCTTCTCAGGATCCTTAACCTGATAATTGCCGCCTTCCTTGGTCTGGTGCAGGGTGTGCATAATCTCGCGGCCGTGGTCGGAGTGTGCAGCTGTACCGCCTACGGTAAAACGCAGATAGTTACGCGCGACAATACCGTGCACGTCGCAGCCACAAATACCTCTGGGGCTCTTGGGGGTGATGCGGCAGGGACCCATAGAGCAGATCCGGCAGCAGGTGCCTGCTTCGCCGAAGCCACAGTGGGGGGTCTGATTCTTGACCCGCTGCTGCCAGGTGTCAGCGCCAACCTTTTTGCCGTTTTCCAGCAATTCGTTGGTGGCTTCTTCCATCTCTTCGACAGTCGTAGTGAATGCCCAATCCTTCAATGTGATTTCCTCCTATATTTAAGTATAATGATTGTACTTTTGGCAAAAGAGCATACAAGTACATAATATATCAGTATTATTTTACTCTGTTTAGACGCAAAAGTCAATTACGATTTACTTATAAAATAACACTTTTCGCAAATCCCCTGAGGGGGGATTTCATAACGGGCAACGAACACGGACTTTGACCCGGATACGCTGGCAATGGAGATCGAGAGTATCCTTGACTTTGATATGGAGGATTACGGCTTTGTTATTCCGGAGCTGGACGAGCCGGAGAAAGAACCCCCGGAAAAGAAAACGCACAGAGAGGCGACAAACAGGCAGTACAACCTGGAAATGTTCGACGCAAGCAGATGTGCCGGTTTCTACGAAATGCCGATCATACGAAAGAGCAGCTTTATACCGAGTGATTTAATAGGTTTTAATTATGCCCTCAACAGCAAAAACAAGCGGGCGGGTATCCATTGCTTTGTGGATGACTACCAGTTTGCGCGGCTTTGGAATAACCCGGATGCGTACATTGAAACGATAGCGGGGTATGAGTGCTTTTTAAGCCCGGACTTTTCGCTATATCTGGATATGCCTATGGCAATGAAGGTCTGGAACATATACAGGAGCAGACTAATAGGCCAGTATTACCAAGATCACGGGATAGAGGTTATTCCCACAGTGTCGTGGGCCGAGCCGGAAACATTCGCTTTTTGCTTTGATGGAATAGAAGAAGGGGCTACAGTTGCTGTAAGTACCATAGGAGTAAAGCGAAACGAATATGCACAAAAAATATGGCAGCAGGGCATGGATGAAATGATAAAAACGGTAAGACCGTCGAATATACTCCTGTATGGCGGAGCGGTAGAATATGACTACCAAGGAGTACCTGTTTTTGAATATAAAAACCATATTACAGAAGCAGTACAGGAGAAACACCGCAAAAGACACGGTAAAGAAGGGCGTGGGAGATTAAATGGGCGGTAGGGGCGCATCGAGCGGCATATCAAAAGCCGGCAATAAATACGGGACACAGTATCGTACGTTACTGACAGATGGGAATATTAAGTTTGTTACCAAGGTAAACAGGCAATCTGAAACGCTTATGGAAACTATGACAAGAGGTCGTGTTTATGTTACTGTTGGCGGGGAAGAACTATTAAAGGTGATTTATTTTGACAATGCAAATAAACGCACGAAGGAGATAAATCTTGATCACCCTCACGAAGGGATGAAGCCCCATACACACCATGGATACGAACACGCTGAGAATGATGGACCTAAAGGTGCCTCGAATTTAACGCCCGAAGAAAAGCAGATGGTTGACAGAGTGAAGAAAATATGGTACAACCATATTGGTAAGTGATAGTTTAAGACGAGGAGAACACGGCTGCGGTCACGGTCCCGGTGCAAATCCGGGTGCTTGCCAAAGGGATGCAGAAATGCGTCCCTTTTTTAGTTAGTTTTATACTTAGGAGAGGGACAAAAGCCCTCTCCTTTTTTGTGCAATGATAAACGGTTCATTAGCTCAAAGGCAGAGCCGCCGGCTCATAACCGGTTCGTTCCAGGTTCGACCCCTGGATGATCCACCAACAGGGGCGTGTATTCCCTTTTGTATACACACGGGACATAATGTCCTCCTTTCTAATAAGCCATAGCCCATAAGTAATGGCTCTATCATTGGGTAGCTCCGGTGTAATTCCGGCAGGGCAGGCTGATGCCTTTCCATATATACTTATTGTGCAGCAGTTGACAAAAGGGAAGAAGAAAACTATAATAAGTATATTGTTACCGATTGCGAAGTTTGGGCAAAGGGTTTTCTTTTCAGAGGCTGTGAGGAAAGCCCGGCACCAAAGGTACCAGGCGGCTCCGTGGCAAAGGAAGAAACTGCCGCAAAGAACGCTTCGGGTGCATAGGGTCTACATAAGGACGCATCACTTCTTCCCGCAATCGGCTTATTTTTAAGAAAGAAGTGATTATTTTGGCAAAAATCAAGGAATTCCTCAAACGCAAAGACATCGTATTTTCCGCCAGACGCTACGGCATTGATGCCCTGGGCGCTATGGCACAGGGCTTATTTTGCTCACTGCTGGTAGGTACGATCGTCAAAACCTTAGGACAGCAGCTGAATCTACCCTTTTTGGTAGATGTGGGCGATTTTGCCTCGGCTATGTCCGGCGCGGCAATGGCAGTTGCCATCGGCTATGCGCTAAAAGCCCCGGCATTGGTGCTGTTCTCGCTTGCTACGGTTGGCTATGCGGCTAACTCCTTAGGCGGCGCAGGCGGCCCACTGGCAGTACTGATTATTGCGATTGTGGCGGCAGAATTTGGCAAAGCCGTGTCCAAAGAGACAAAAGTGGATATTTTGGTTACACCGCTGACGACCATTCTTATAGGTGTGGGTCTTGCGGCACTGATTGCCGCACCCATCGGTCAGGCGGCTGCAGCGGTGGGCAATTTTATCAAATGGGCAACAGAGCTGCAACCGTTGCTTATGGGTATTTTGGTATCTGTGGTTGTGGGCGTTGCGCTGACACTGCCTATTAGCTCTGCAGCAATTTGTGCGGCTTTGGGTCTTACCGGCCTTGCCGGCGGTGCGGCGGTGGCGGGCTGCTGCGCTCAAATGGTGGGCTTTGCGGTGATGAGCTTCCGGGAAAACCGCTGGGGCGGCTTAGTCGCACAGGGTATCGGCACCAGTATGCTGCAGATGCCTAACATCATCAAAAATCCCAAGATCTGGATTCCGCCTATATTGGCTTCTGCCATCACGGGCCCGATAGCCACCTGCCTTTTTAAGTTAGAAATGAACGGCGCGCCGGTTTCCTCCGGTATGGGTACTTGCGGCTTCGTGGGACAGATCGGTGTGATTACCGGCTGGGCGGATAAAACGGTTACGGCGATGGATTGGCTGGGACTTATCCTGATTTGCTTTGTTCTGCCTGCTGTTCTTACCTGGTTGATTTCCCTGCCGCTGCGCAAATGGGGCTGGATCAAGGAAAATGATCTGAAACTGGATTTGTAAATCATTTATATCGTAGGGCGGGGGCTTGCTCCCGCCGTTCGATTTGCAATACAAAACAAAATTGCCGTAAGCGACGGGCAGATTGATCTGCTTATGTAAAATCCGAGAACCTATTGATTTTCAGCGGCGGGAGCAAGCCCCCGCCCTACAATATCTTACGAAAGTGCGGTTTCGACGGGACGGGAAACCCGTCCCCTACAATTGTTAATTGATTTGACATACTATGCAGGAAATGTTAGAATAATAAAGATATTGTACTCTGGAGGAAATGGTATGCAATACCTTTTTATGCTCTTGTTTGCCGGCGGCATTGTGGGGCTGGACCAGTGGACCAAATGGCTGGTTCAGGAAAATATCCCCCTGTTTGGCCGTGTAGAGGCTATTCCCGGCCTGTTTAGCCTGACTTATACCCAAAATACCGGTGCTGCGTGGTCTGCAATGGAGGGAATGATCTGGCTGTTTGTGCTGATTTTCCTGGTTTTTGCAGCGGGTATGGTTTTTGAGTTCGTTACAAAGAAAATCGGCTTAACTACCCTGGAACGTTGGTGCGTGGTGGCAATTTTCGGCGGCGGGCTGGGCAATATGATCGACCGCATCCGAATGGGGTATGTGGTGGATATGATCCGGCTGGAATTTATGGATTTCCCTATCTTTAATGTGGCGGATTGCTTTATTACTTGTGGCTGCATTTTGCTGATGGTTCATCTGCTCGTGTTTAACAACGAATTTTGGAAGGAAAACAAATGATTTTAGTTGCGGATATGGACGGGGAACGGCTGGATGCCTTTTTAGCCCGCAGCGCAGAGAATTTAAGCCGCAGCGGCGCCCAAAAGCTGATTGAAGAGGGCTGCGTTTTGCTCGATGGCAAGCCGGGAAAGAAAAATGACCGCTTAGCTGTCGGTCAGAAGATTTCCCTTACCGTCCCCGAGCCTAAGGAAACGGACATTCAGCCCCGGCAGATGCCCCTGCATATTGTCTATGAGGATGAAGATTTGCTGGTAATTAACAAGCCCAAGGGGCTTGTTGTCCACCCGGCGGCAGGGCATCAGGACGATACGCTGGTCAATGGTCTTATGTATGCTCTGGGAGATCAGCTTTCCGGCATCAACGGCGAACTGCGCCCCGGCATTGTCCACAGAATTGATAAAGATACTTCCGGACTTTTGGCGGTGGCGAAAAACGACTTTGCCCACGTGATCCTGGCTTCCCAGTTAAAGGATCACACGATGGCGCGCACTTATGAAGCGGTAGTCTGCGGAAATTTTAAGGAAGATCAGGGAACGGTGGATGCGCCCATCGGCCGCCATCCCTCTGACCGGAAGAAAATGTCCGTTGCCGTCCGGGGAGGCAGAGATGCGGTAACCCATTGGGAGGTTATAAAGCGGTACCGGGGCTATACCCATATCCGCTGCCATTTGGAAACGGGCCGCACCCATCAAATTCGGGTGCATATGGCATCTATCGGACATCCTATCCTGGGAGATATGGTTTACGGCAGAAAAAAGCCGGAGCTGGGGCAGGACAGTCAGGTGCTTCACGCAGGCGTTCTTTGCTTCCGACACCCCCGGGATCAACAGGCTGTAATTGTAAGTGCTGACCTGCCGGAATATTTCCGGGAGGTTTTGGAAATTTTAGAAAAGAGATTTTCTTTGGATGAGTGAAAAAATGTATTCCGATGTGCTTTTAACGGTGGATTTTGACCGTACACTTACCGATATGGCGGGAAAAATCCCCCAGCGAAACATAGATGCGATCCGCTATTTTATAGAAAACGGCGGAACATTTACCATTAACACCGGCCGCAGTACCAACACGATGAAGGCCCATATGGATGTGCCGGTGAATGCGCCGCTTCTGCTTTATAATGGCAGCGCGGCCTGGGAAAATGGAAAGCTTGTGAACTGCCACGAGATTGATTTGCCTGTTTGGGAAACCCTTGACAAGATGACGGAGCTGTTTCCGGACCTGACACTGGAGGTGCAGGCAACAGATACCCATTATTTTGTGAACACCCCGACGAATGCGGAAAACTACTATCAAAATATGGGCTGGGATTATGCCCGGGCGGAACACGGGCAGGATATGGGCCCGTTTTTGAAGTTTACCCTCTTTGGCGAAACGGAAAGCTGTACCGTTTCGGGTCTCTATCAGGGAACAAAAGAGGAATTTTCCTATTTTGACCGGGTGGAGGAAACCATCAACCGGCTCTATGGGGATAAAGTGGATGTGTTCCGGGCTTGCGATAAGCTGGTGGATATTCACGCAAAGGGTGTTTCCAAGCTTCGGGCAGCCCGGGAGCTGCAGGAAAGATTGGGAAAGAAAATCCTGGTCTGTGTTGGAGATGCGGAAAATGATTTGACAATGCTCAGCGGTGCGGATTATGCCTTCTGCCCTGCAGACGGTGTGGTGGCAGACCGATTCCCAAATGTGTGTCCTTGCGATGCGGGAGCGGTTGCCGATGTAATTTATGAAAAAATCCCGGAGATTCTGCAAAGAAAGCCTTGACACAGGCGGTTTCTTATGCTAAAATCCTATGGCTGAACAGGATTTGCGGGTGTAGTTCAATGGTAGAACACCAGCCTTCCAAGCTGGATACGCGGGTCCGATTCCCGTCACCCGCTCCATAGATGCGCCAGTAGCTCAGCTGG
>SVKZ01000055.1 GCA_015068165.1 Oscillospiraceae bacterium | reverse complement strand
CAGCGTTCGTCCTGAGCCAGGATCAAACTCTCAAAAAATTGTATCTAAAGCACCTTAGTGCCTCAAATCGTGTTTTTTGAATAATTTGCTCTTAGCAATTTATTACTCAAGAATTTCGTTGGCTGTTCTTTTACGCTTTCGCTTAAACAATCCATTTTTTGTTGTTCAAGGTGTTTGTTCGTCTTTGCGTTATTCAATTTACAAGGTACATCCTGCCATCCTCCCCAAGCCCACGGCTCCGTTCATCGGACAGCTTGCATATGATACCACCTTATTTTTCATTTGTCAAGCATTTTCTTTCAAAAAATTAAAAAAATTTAGGGACCTTGAAAAAGGTCCCTAAATCGGGGTTTTCTCGCTATCCGATATCATCAATCAGGCCGTAATCGCCGTCGTGTCTACGGTATACAACTGCAAAGGATTCACCATTGTCTATATCGCGGAATGCAAAGAAATTATGCTCAAGCAGGTTCATCTGGAGGACTGCTTCCTCCCGGGTCATAGGCTTAAAATAGAACTGTTTGATACGAACGATACGGAGTTCTTCTTCTTTTTCGTCAGGTGTAAACGAGGTTTCTTCTGCTGTGCGGGTGAAGGCATCCTGGCGGAGACGGCGGGCAAGTCTTGTCTTATTCTTGCGGATCTGACCTTCGATGGTACCAACAGCGGCGTCGATGGAAGCGAACATATCGGATGTACTCTCTCGGGCGCGGAACCAGGTGCCTGCACCGTGAACGGTGAGTTCTACATTGTTGCGGTTCTTCTCTACAGAAAATACGATAAGTGCTTCCGCATCCTCCTCAAAAAACCGTGCCAATTTCATTACTTTCTTCTCTGCATACGCATGCACATTTTGGGGAAGCTTTACTTTTTTCTCACTAAATTGAAATTTCATATGCGGCAGCTCCTTTCGTATTCACCTTTCTTCGGTGTACTACTACTATACCGCGATTTTTGTAAATCGACAAGAGGTCAGGCCTCTATTTCTTTACTTTCTTCCAAAAGCTGCTCAATCACCAGATTATAAACCTTCTCCGCCTTCTGCTCAAAAAGGCTTGCAAGCCGGAGTGCCTGCCGTCGGGAAGGCGCCATCAGCTCCAGATTCATCAAATTTCCCGTTTCGTCATCTAAGGTCATCATCACCGTAAAGCTGTCATCCTCTCTGGGGAGAATACGGGTTTTCACAAAGCTGCTGCGCCGGAGCTGGCGGTTAAAGCGCATAATGGCATTCTCCGCACGTTGCTTAACAGTAAAGGCAATGGAATCTTCTGTTAACGTGCCATCCTGGCGGCCTTTTTCGGTAATCGTATATCTCTCTTCTGTTTCGGACAAATGCCCAGACTCCACCATTTCCGGCAGTGCCGTGCAAACGTCAAAATAACTCAGGCACTCATCCTGATAGCAGACCTCGTAGATTTCCTGACAGGACATCGGATAGTCCGCTCGTGCCGTTACATACAAAATCAGCACCTTTACATCCATCATATCGTGGATAAAACCAAGTCTCTGCAATTCAATCACCTCTTATTTTTATTATATCGTATCTGTGCAAAAAATCAAGCACCACTACCGTTTCTGCCACATAATGTGGGTTGAAAGGGTGATCTTATGAAAAAGCTCGCAATTTATTGCCCCGTACGAAACAGCGCATTGGACAATGCCATAAAAAGCCTACCGGTTCTCCCTGCCCCCGATGGTAGCATAACCCATCTTCTTCTCCCTGTGCCCTCTTTTGGGTCAGACGGCAATATCCGCGGCGGTGGCAACTTAGACACCGTTTTGTCAGCTTTGCCGCCAAATATCACCGTTATCGGCGGAAATCTCAGCCACTCTTCTTTAACAAAATACAAGACTGTTGATCTTCTGCAGGATGCCATCTATGTTTCGGAAAATGCAGATATCACTGCCCGGTGCGCTTTGCAGCTTTTAATGTCCTGCCTGCCCTGTACATTAAAGAACTGCCCTGTGCTACTGATTGGCTGGGGGCGAATCGGCAAATGCCTTGCACGACTGCTCCGGGCAAATGATGCCGCAGTTACCGTCTGTGCCCGGAAAGAAACAGACCGGGCAATGCTGGGTGCCTTGGGCTACCACACTCAGGCAACTCCTGACCCTGCCGGTTTTCGGGTAGTTATCAATACAGCCCCGGCGGTTGTACTTCCCCAGTGTCCCGTCGGCATTTTTAAGATGGAGTTATCCTCCGTAATGGGTATGACCGGCGAGGATGTGCTTTGGGCCAGGGGGCTGCCTGCCATTTATGCGCCGGAAAGTTCCGGCAAGCTCATTGCGGATACAGTTATCCGACTTCTCAAAGAGGAGGATGTTTTATGAATATCGGCTTTGCACTCTGTGGGTCATTTTGCACCTACAAGGCTGTTTTCCCCGTTATGGAGGAATTAGCAAAGAATTACACCGTTATCCCCATTTTCTCTTTTTCTGCCGTAACAACCGACAGTCGCTTTGGAACGGCGCAATCCCATCTTGCACAAGCAGAGGCTATCTGCGGCACAGCCCCTCTTGTTACGATCCCGCAGGTAGAACCCATCGGCCCTAAAAAGCTCTTGGATGCCCTGATTATCGCTCCCTGCACAGGAAACACACTGGCAAAGCTCGCCCACGGCATTGCGGACACACCGGTTACAATGGCGGCAAAAAGCCATTTGCGAAACGGACGGCCGGTGCTGGTAGCTGTTTCCACCAATGATGCTTTGGCTGGTGCAGCAGAAAATATTGGGAAACTCCTTGCCAAAAAAAATTATTATTTCGTCCCATTCGGACAGGATGATCCTGCCGGAAAGCCAACCAGTATGGTGGCAGATTTTTCTAAAATTCCCGATGCGCTGAGCCTCGCTTTGGATGGCAAGCAAATACAGCCTATATTATTATAGTATCCTGTGCAAAATAACAGCCCCTGATGCAGTTAGTATCCTGCATCAGGGGCGTTTCATATTTTTATTGACCTTTGATTGCTGCGATTAAGAAATTTGCAATATCCGTATTATCAACGGTCTTGCCGCTAAAATATTCCGTACCCTTGCCAATGCCAAAACCCGAACCGGGGTTGCGGTATGGTCGGTAACTGTAAGCAGATCATTTAATTTTTCCTCCCCGGTTACAGGCAACTGTACACCGCCGGTCTCGTGGTCGGATGTGATCACAAGCAGCGTATCGGGATTTTCTTCCATAAATTTAAGGACCGCCGCCACTGTGCGATCCAGGGCTATCACACTCCCCCAGCTTTCCGCGCATATATCCGTTGTGGCCGAATTTATCCGTACCGGAACTTTCAATCATCAGGAAAAAGCCGTTTTCATTTTGTAATCTCTCCAAAGCAATCTCTGTACACTGGGTGAGATTGTCAGAAGCTTCTGAGGAATAACCGTCCAAAAAGCCCCAGAAAGGCTTTTCCCCAGCAGGATCTGTGGCAAGCACATCTGCAAAGGACGAAAAGTCTTGGGCAATCAGATATGTATGGTCAAGAAGCCCCCTACACTCCGAATCCGTGATTGCTACAAGGTTGTATTTCTTGCTCATCAGTACATCGGGCTTAAATTTAATCATTGCGTTAGCAAGCTCTTTCCGATTCTCCCTGGAGATATTATAGACAGCAAACGCCGTGGGTGTTGCGCCGGTTACTTCCTCATCGGTGATAATACCGATCTTTTTTCCGTATTCCCGGGCGATTTCCGCCATCGTTTTCAAATCATTTCCGTCAGGGTCTTTACCAATGTAACCGTTATTGGTCTTTACGCCTGTGGAAAGTGCTGTACCGGAGGCCGCAGAGTCGGTAATTGCATCACTTGCGGAATGGGTTGTGCAAAAGCCGTGATTTTTGATCTGATTCAGCACAAGTCCAAAATCATAAACACCCTCGCCGTACTTTTCCGTCAAGGTAATGTCGTTAGGCCCCATACCGTCGCCAATTATAACAATTACATTTTGGGGTGTAACAAACTCGCCGTTCAAAATACTCTGTATTTTCTCCAGCGTCATATGGGTCTGCGCCGGTGGTTCGGTAGGTGCAGATGCCGTTTCGCCCAAGACAAATATGCCCACCGCCAATGCCAGTACCAGCATTACAGGCAAAAGAATCGCAAGAAGCTTTTTCATAGGAAACATCCTCTCCATCGTATATATTTCAATTTTATTCCACACACAACCGTAATTGTCAAGAAAGGGCGTGTTTTGTCAATTTACTTTTCCCCGGATTTGTGGTATTCTTAGCAAAAGGCGGTGAATCTTAATGAAACTGTGTGATTTGCATACTCACTCCGTATTTTCCGACGGAACCTATACGCCCACGGAACTTGTGGAAGCTGCTGAGAATATGGGTCTTTCCGCCATTGTACTCAGCGACCATAATACGGTGGACGGTCTTCCTGAATTTATATCCGCCGCCCAAGGAAAGAACACAGAGGCCATCCCCGGAGCGGAATTTTCCGTGGATTACGGGGGTACAGAGCTACACCTGCTGGCACTTTTTATAAAAGAAAAGCACTTCCCCACCATAACTGCCCTGATGGACGATTTCCAAACCCGAAAAGCACAGAGCAATTACGATCTGATATGTGCACTCAATAATGCCGGTTATGACCTTTGTTTTGAAAAAATCCGCAATGCCACCCCCAGCGGAAAGTTTAATCGTGCCCATATTGCCGCAGAGCTGACCCAAAAAGGCTATGTCAGCTCCATCAAGGAGGCCTTTTCCACCCTCCTTGCGCCCAAGCACGGCTATTATAAAGAGCCGAAGCGACCTACGGTATGGGAAATGCTGGAATTAATCAAATCCATTGGCGCAGTACCGATCCTTGCCCATCCTTTCCTTAATTTGGAAGGGGACAGATTGCGTATTTTTCTCCCACAGGCCAAAGAAAACGGTCTTATCGGTATGGAGTGCTACTACCCTCTATATAACAAATCCACCACCGAAAAATCCCTGGAGCTTGCCAGCTATTTTCGACTAAAGCCCAGCGGCGGCAGCGACTTTCACGGTAGCAACAAGCCGGATATTGCCTTAGGTGTAGGCAAAGGCAACTTGCAAATCCCCTATGATTGGGCCATTGCATTAAAAACCGCAGCGGAATAATCGAATCCGCTGCGGTTTTATATTTACAGTTCTTCTAAGTAAATAACGCCGTTAAGCTCCTGTAAACTGACAAGCAGATCCTCCCGCTTTACCTTTTTGGGTGTCTGAATGGAGATCACCAACGCCCGAATCTCACCGTCAATAGAATAGTCCCGGTCAATCTGGATACCTTCAATTTTGGCACCCAGCCCCCGAATACCTTTTGCAATCTCACCGATACCCACCTTGCTGTCCACTTCCGCATACAGTTCCATTTGGCGCACTTTTCTACGGATGTGATTATCCAGTCTGTGCATCAGCGTCAAAATCACGATCATCAGCAATGCGCCAACAACAGCCGCCTCATAAAAACCGACGCCTAACGCCAGACCCGCAGCAGCCGCCGTCCAAAGGCCGGCAGCCGTTGTCAGACCTTTGATCTGATTGCGGCGCGTTACAACGATCGTACCTGCGCCTAAGAAGCCAATACCACTGACAACCTGTGCACCCATACGCACCGGGTCGCCCATTCCAAATACCTGATAGATGTACTGATTGGTCAGCATAATCATACACGCACCTACGCACACCAGCATATAAGTACGCAGACCGGCAGCACGGTTTTTCACCTCTCGCTCCCAACCCAGGATTCCGCCTAACAAAAATGCAGACAGAATACGTATAAGAACGGACAAGTATGTTACTTCACGCAAAATCATCTTTCCGCCTCCTTAACTATGATCGCTCTGATTCGCTACAGGTATCCGAATACTTAACAGACAACCAAAATTCCCGTTCCTGTTCGGCATTTCCTTTCGGGGCAACGGAGAAATCTGCCTTATCCGTCTTTTCATTGTATGCCGTTTCCTGTGCCTTACATTCCAATTCCATTTTTCCTCTTTTCTGTAGGCTGCCA
>SVKZ01000010.1 GCA_015068165.1 Oscillospiraceae bacterium | reverse complement strand
TTGGTATAGAACAAAATAGGGTTTGTGATCCGATAGCTGTACTCACCGAAGCAGCGGATGGAAATATCCACATCCAGACCGATATTCCGGTCAACCACCCGGAAAGGCACAGGAGAAGGTGTGCCGTACTTGTTGCCTACCAGCTCCTTGGTATTAAAGTAATAGACCCGCTGATCCATAGGTGCTTCACCGCCAAAACCGAACCGCTTGCCGATATTGGCAAAGACCGCCGGGATAGATTGGCTCAGCTTACCGGTAAAAAGAGAAGGCTCGGTGTTCCGGTCGTACACATACTCGCCGGGCTCGGCGCAAATGTCCACAACCTTCCCCTGCTCCACAATGATCATACACTGACCGTCGGCAACCGCCACCACAGAGCCGTGGGAAATGACATTCTCAAACCCCTTCTTGTTGGAAGATCGGCCGGATGTACGCTTGCTGCCCTTAACCGCCAGCACATCGGCCGGAAGCGCATCGCAATAAATATATTCCTTCCACTGATCAGCCAGCACACCGCCAACCGCGCCAAAACCTGCTTTAATAAGACCCATAATCGGTCCTCCTTTCTGTTTTGTAAGCTTATTATAGCACATTATTTCATCTGCGCAATAAAAAAATCTCTAACAGAGTTTGTATCTCCCTTCTGTGTAGGGACACCGCTCCTGCGGTGTCCGCGGACACCCGGGGACGGGTGTCCCTACAATTTTCTACATAGGCTGAATAAAAAATCGCAGGTGCAAAATTGCACCTGCGGTTTTTCATTTTCTTAGAGAGCAGCCTTTGCCTTCTCGACGAGGGCAGCGAATGCAGCAGCATCCTGAATTGCCATCTCGGACAGGCTCTTGCGGTTCATTTCGATGCCGGCCTTCTTCACACCGTTCATAAAGGTGGAGTAGTTCAGACCGAAGGGCTTAACAGCAGCGCTGATACGGGTGATCCACAGTCTGCGGTAATCACGCTTCTTCAGCTTACGGCCTACGTATGCATAGTTGCCGGACTTCATAACGGCCTGCTTGGCCATCTTAAAGTGCTTGGACTTAGAACCCCAGTAGCCCTTAGCCAGCTTCAGGGTAGCATTTCTTCTCTTGCGCGTCATCATTGCGCCTTTTACTCTTGCCATTTTTCGTATCCTCCTATTCCGCTTACTTGTAGGGAATCATCTTCTTGATTGCGTCTACGTTGGTTACGTCTGCATAAGCAGTAGCGCGAAGATGACGGGTCCGCTTGGTGGTCTTCTTAGTGAGGATGTGGCTCTTGTAAGCATGTGCTCTCTTTACCTTGCCAGACTTAGTCAGGTTAAAGCGCTTCTTAGCACCGCTGTGGGATTTCAGCTTGGGCATAATTGGTTCTCCTTCCGTATCTTAAGTGTATTACTTACTGTTTTTAGGGGTCAGGAACATCGCCATAAAGCGACCCTCCAGCTTGGGGTTCTTTTCCATAGTGGCTGCCTCAGAGCAAGCCTCAGCAAAGTCAAGCAGCAGCTTTTCGCCAATGTTAGTATGCGCCATCTCCCGACCGCGGAAGCGGACACTTACCTTTACCCGGTTGCCGTCGCCCAAGAACTTCAGGGCGCTTTTCACCTTGGTATTGAGGTCGTTGGTATCAATGCTGGGGCTCATACGGATTTCCTTGACTTCTACCACCCGCTGGTTCTTCTTGGCTTCCTTCTCCCGCTTCTTCTGGTCGAAGCAGAACTTGGAATAGTCCATAATCTTGCAGACAGGGGGTACAGCATTGGGAGAGATCTTTACAAGATCCAGTCCCTGCTCTTCTGCGATACGGTTGGCCTCCTCAGCAGACATAATGCCAAGCTGACCGCCCTCAGCGCCGATAACACGGAGCTCCTTATCGCGGATTTCCTCATTGAGCTGATGTTCTAACTTTGCTATGGTAAAGCACCTCCAAACAAAAAACGCAGATGGCAAACCATCCGCGCATACTCATACTGATCCCAAAAAGATCATAGAATATTAACCTCGTTGCAGCAGCTGGAGGTGAGGCGGATGTATAGCCTTCTTTATTACTCGGGTATTTTAACATACCCTCCCCCATTTGTCAATAGGAAATTTTCCTTTCCAAGAATTTCCAAGAACAGGTTATTTCCCTCGGGGTTTCCAAAGGGGGTAAGCAAAACCATCTCCCAAATAAGGTTTTCTTGTTGCGTCCCCCTTTGGTCGTCTTGGAGAGTCCGGGAACCATACGAGAGGTTCCCGGCGGCTCTTTGCATACTTTCTCGTCGGAGAGAAAGTATGATACTCCAATAACTTCACAGAAATAACATCGCCCTCCAATTTCTTGGAGGGCGAAATTTTATTTCTTAGTACATTCCGCCAGCCTGGGCAGCGGCGGCTGCAGCAGCTGCATCAGCGGCAGGATCGGGCTTGGTGGCAACCAAACTCTCGGTGGTCAGCACGCAAGCGGCGATGGATGCGGCATTTTCCAGAGAAGAACGGGTTACCTTAGTGGGGTCAACAATGCCGTTCTCGATCATATCCATATAGGTCTCGGTGTAGGCATTGTAGCCATAGCCGATCTTCTTGGAGGATTTGATCTTCTCAAAGACCACACTTCCGTCCACACCGGCATTCTCCGCAATCTGACGGATGGGGGCTTCCAGAGCCTTTGCGATAATCTTTGCACCGGTCTTTTCATCACCGGAGAGCTTTGCAATCAGCTTTTCAACAGCGGCAATGGCATTGACCTGTGCAGTACCGCCACCGGCTACGATGCCTTCCTCCACAGCGGCGCGGGTAGCATTCAGAGCATCCTCCACACGGAGCTTCTGCTCCTTCATAGCGACCTCGGTCTGTGCGCCGACCTTGATAACGGCAACACCGCCACTAAGCTTTGCCAGGCGCTCCTGGAGCTTCTCCCGGTCATAGTCGGAGGTGGTAGTGGCGATTGCGCCACGGATGCTGTTTGCGCGAACCTTAATGGCCTCTGCATCACCTGCGCCGTCCACAATAGTAGTGGTGTCCTTGGTAACAACGATCTGACGGCAACGGCCCAGATCGGTCAGCTTGGTGTTGGGCAGTTCCATATTCAGTTGCTCAGAAATCACAGTACCGCCGGTGAGAACGGCAATATCCTGAAGCATTTCCTTGCGGCGGTCGCCGAAGCCGGGCGCTTTGACACAGACAACATTAAAGTTGCCCCGCAGACGGTTAACAAGCAGGGTTGCCAAAGCGTCGCCCTCCACATCCTCCGCCACGATCATCAGCTTCTTACCGGCTTTGACAATGGGCTCCAGAATGGGCAGAATCTCCTGAATGGAGGCGATCTTCTTATCGGTGATGAGAATGTAGGCGTCGTCCAGAACAGCCTCCATCTTATCGGTGTAGGTAACCATATAGGGGGAGATATAGCCGCGGTCGAACTGCATACCTTCCACCACATCCAGGCCGGTCTCAGCGGTCTTAGACTCCTCGATGGTGATAACACCCTCGGTGCCAACCTTCTCCATTGCCTCTGCAATCAGCGCGCCAATGGAAGCATCACCGGAAGAAACAGTACCTACACGGGCAATGTCCTCAGAGCCGTTAACCGGCACAGAGTGTTCCTTAATGGCAGCAACAGCGGCTTCCACAGCCTTCTCGATGCCCTTACGCATCACCATAGGATTTGCGCCGGCGGACAGGTTCTTAAGTCCTTCCTGGGTGATTGCCTGAGCCAGCAGGGTTGCGGTAGTCGTGCCATCACCGGCAATATCGTTAGTGCGGGTAGCAACCTCACGAATGAGCTGGGCGCCCATATTCTCGAAAGCATCCTCCAGCTCGATCTCCTTGGCGATGGTTACGCCGTCATTGGTAACCAAGGGTGCGCCGTACATTTTTGCCAGCACTACATTCCGGCCCTTGGGCCCTATGGTAACTTTTACGGTATTTGCCAGCTTGTCAATACCGGTTTGCAGCTTCTTACGGGCTTCTTCTCCGTAAACAATCATTTTTGCCATTTGTTAATTCCTCCTAAATTACTCGGTTACGATCGCCAGGATCTCTTCCTGCTTGACAAACTTATAGTCCTCGCCGTCCAGCTTAAATTCGCTGCCTGCGTACTTACCGACTACGACCTTATCACCAACGCTGACGGTAACAGGTGCATCCTTAGTGCCGGGGCCTGCCGCCACGACTTCAAAAACGCCGGACTGTTCCTTGTTGGTGGTTGCCAGAATAATGCCGGAAGAGGTGGTCTCCTCTGCCTCACTTGCTTTGAGCAGAATGTTATCTGCCAGGGGTCTGAGCTTCATAATATTGCCTCCATAAACCGTATTTAGATCGGGCATACGCCCACACATCTACTTTTTTATTAGCACTCAGTCATCCCGAGTGCTAACTTTCCTATATAATAGCCTATGTTTCCAAAAAATGCAAGTACTATTTGTATTTTTTCTGTGAATATTTTATGTCCTTTCCCGTCCCTTGCTATTGCGGTAAACCTCGTTGTCATTGCGAGCCGGTGTGCACACCGGCGTGGCAATCTTTCCGCCCACCTTCCCCATCTCCCCGTCATTGCGAGGGAGGCAATCCTTTCCCCCAAGCCCTCTCCCGAGGGGAAGGCTTAGCGGGGCGTCGTAGGCGCCGCCCGCTATAATTTGTATCCGTGGTTTCCATATAAAAGCCCCCCTGCCGAGGCAGGGGCGTTCGTATTAAACCCTTGCATGGCCTTGGGCGCAGATGACATTTACCACTTCATCCACACATTCTTGGCATTCCTCTTTGGTTGCGGCCTCAACCATCACCCGGATCACCGGCTCTGTACCGGACTCCCGAACCAAAATCCGACCCGTATCTCCCAGTCGGTCTGCCACTTTCTGCACAACTGCTTTCACCGCAGGGTCATTTTGGGCTTCCGGTTTGGAGTAGACGCGGACATTTTTCAGCACCTGAGGATAAATATGCAAGCCCTCGAAAAGCTGGCTCATTTTCTTTTTCTTTGCCAGCATTACTTCCATCATTTTCAGGCTTGTAAGAATACCGTCGCCGCTATTGGCATAGTGGGAAATAATGATATGACCGGATTGCTCGCCGCCCACCCGGCAGCCGTTTTTCACCATATACTCGTAGACGTACTTGTCGCCCACCTTGGTTTTGGCGTAGTCAATGCCCTTTTCATCCAGGGCTTTATACAAGCCAAAGTTGGACATCACGGTAGTTACAACCGTATTGTTATCCAGTTGTCCTTTTTCCCGCATATAGCAACCCAGAGCATAAAGAATATGGTCGCCGGTGATGATATTGCCCTTTTCGTCCACACACAGGCAGCGGTCTGCGTCGCCGTCAAAGGCAAAACCCACATCCAGTCCGTTATCCACCACAAATTTCTGCAGCACCTCAATATGGGTAGAGCCGGCGTTGGTATTGATATTCACACCGTCAGGCTCTGCGTTGATCACATAGGTCTTTGCGCCCAGCGCGTCAAAAACCGCCTTTGCGATGTTCCAAGCCGCGCCGTTTGCGCAGTCCAGGCCCACCCGCACATCCTTAAAGGAATACAGTCCCAAGCTGATCAGATAGCCGATATAGCGGTTTCTGCCGGATGCGTAATCCACAGAAACGCCCACCTTTTCCCGCTGTCCGAAGGGCAAGCTTTCCCATTTTTGACCGAACAGCACCAATTCCCCGTCAATGTAAGCTTCCACCAGCGCGATGGTCTCTTCGTCCATCTTTTCGCCTTGACCGTTTATTAGCTTAATGCCGTTATCATAGTAAGGATTATGGCTGGCAGAAATCATAATGCCGCAGTCAAAGCCGTCCACACGGGCAATATAGGCCACCGACGGTGTGGTGGTAACGTGCATTAGGTACGCATCCGCACCCGAGGCGGTAATACCTGCCGCCAAAGTATACTCAAACATATAGCTGGAGCGCCGGGTGTCCTTACCGATTACAATTCTGGCAGGCTCGTCAACACCTGCCCGGCGTTTCAGCTCACCGTAATACCAGCCTAAAAAGCGGCCGACTTTATAGGCGTGGTCCGCAGTCAGATTATTGTTCGCTTCTCCGCGGAAGCCGTCTGTTCCGAAATATTTCCCCATAGACCTTCCCTCACTTATTCTTTGCGACCACAACGCCGCCGGTCTTATAAATACTGTTTGCCGGGATCACACCGCGAACGGAAGACAGCGGATATACATTGGAATTTCTGCCGATAACCGTGCCGGGATTGAGGACACTGTTACAGCCCACCTCCACAAAATCTCCCAACATTGCACCTACCTTTTTAATACCGGTCGGGATGGCTGGCTCTGTGTGGATAACAACCAAGGACTTATCGGACTTTACATTGGAAGTAACAGAGCCCGCACCCATATGGGCTTTATACCCCAAAATACTGTCGCCCACATAATTGTAGTGCGGCACCTGAACACCGTCAAATAAAATGACATTTTTCAGCTCCACGGAGTTGCCTACTACGCAGCCCTCGCCCACCAGGGCAGAGCCACGGATAAATGCCCCGTGCCGCACTTCGGTATTTGCACCAATAATGCAAGGCGCACCTAAATAGGCAGTGGGTGCGATCTTTGCCGTCTTATGCACCCAAACCTGGGGCAAAATCTCCTTATAATCCTCCCACAGACCTCTTCCGAGGGCAAGGATTTGTTCCTGAATACCCCCCAGTGCCTCCCAAGGGTAGATAACCTGTTCCAAATAAACATTTGCCATCGTATGGTGCAAATCATAAAGGTTTTTGACTGTACACATAAGCTCACACCTTTCAAGACGATCTCCCTATTTTGTAATAGTATGCCACAATTGCAAAAAAATCCTTCCCTATGCAAAAAAAGAGACCGCAAACAGCGGTCTCTTTCGTAAATTACTTTGCGTATTCCACAGCCTTGGTTTCCCGGATCACATTGACCTTGATCTGGCCGGGATATTCCAACTCAGCTTCGATCTTTTTCGCCACATCTCGGGCCAGCAGGATCATATTATCCTCTGTAACCTCCTCGGGCTTGACCATAATGCGAACCTCACGGCCTGCCTGGATGGCATAAGCCTTCTCAACACCGGGATAACTGCAGGTCAGCTCCTCCAGCTTCTGCAGTCTGCGGATATAATTCTCCACATTCTCACGGCGGGCGCCGGGACGGGCAGCGGAAACAGCATCAGCAGCCTGAATCAGTACAGCAATCACCGTCTTGGGTTCTACATCACCGTGGTGAGCCTCGATAGCATTAACCACAACCGGGTTTTCCTTATACTTTCTGGCGAGATCTGCACCCAACTGAATGTGGCTGCCTTCCACCTCGTGATCAATGGACTTACCCAAATCGTGCAGAAGACCTGCGCGCTTGGCAAGGGCCACATCCACACCCAGTTCAGCCGCCATAAGGCCGGCAATATGTGCCACCTCGATAGAGTGGTTGAGCACATTCTGACCGTAAGAGGTACGGTACTTCTGACGGCCCAAAATTTTAATCAGCTCGGGATTCAAGCCGTGAACACCGGTCTCATAGCAAGCACGCTCGCCCTCCTCACGGATGGTACGCTCCACGTCCTTGCGCGCCTTCTCCACCATATCCTCAATGCGGGTGGGATGGATACGGCCGTCAACGATCAGCTTCTCCAAAGCCAGCCGGGCAATCTCACGGCGGACAGGATCAAAGCTGCTGACAGTAATGGCCTCCGGTGTATCGTCGATAATCAAATCCACGCCGGTAATGGTCTCAAGGGTACGGATATTCCGACCTTCACGACCGATAATGCGGCCCTTCATCTCATCCGTAGGCAGAGGAACAACAGAAACGGTAGCCTCTGCGGCGTGGTCAGCGGCACAGCGCTGGATGGCAATAGAGAGAATGTCTCTTGCCTTTTCGTCTGCCTCGTCCTTCATCTGCTGCTCGATCTCTTTGATCTTCATAGCTGTTTCATGGCGGACCTCTGTCTCCACCGTCTCCAGCAAGTAAACTTTTGCCTGCTCCTGGGTCAGGCCGGACAGCTTCTCCAAAGTTGCAATATGCTGTCTGCGGACAGCCTCAGCTTCCGCCTTGACCTCGGCCACTTCTGCCATACGGCGGGCATATTCCTCTTCCTTGCGCTCAAAAACTTCTGCCTTTTTGTCCAGGGTCTCTTCTTTTTGCTGCAACCGGCGCTCCTGCTTGCTCAGCTCGGCCCGGCGCTCTTTGACGTCTCTTTCGTGCTCTGTGCGAGATTTATGGATCTCGTCCTTGGCTTCCAAAAGCAGTTCCTTCTTACGGTTCTCACCGCTACGAATCGCTTCGTTAATCAGGCGGGTGGCTTCCTGCTCTGCAGAACCGATCTCCCGTTCGCCCACTTTCTTACGGTAAGCAACACCGGCAAAAAATCCCACAAATCCTGCTACAACCGCCGCCAGAACGATAAAAATAATATGAATGGGTTCCATAACTTCTCTGTGCACCTCCTTTAACAAAATTTGGGTGATGACACGGAGTGCGCGCTATGGCTCTCGCGCTGTTCAGTTGGTAAAACACCGCTATTGCGGCTAAATATCCAAAAAAAAACATTACGAGGTGCAATAGGCTCCCCCGGTAATTCATCAGGTTATCTATGAAATGCTGCCTATAATAGCCCAGCATACACAATACCACTTATATTTTACCTATCTGCCGAAAGATTGTCAAGTGTTTTTCCGTGCAAAAACAGCCGGAACGCACAATTCGTCCCGGCTGTTTTTCAAATATCTCTTACAAAACGCCCAAATGCTCCAGCAGGATCTTCAGTCCCAACAAAATCAAAATGATGCCGCCGGCGGCCTCTGCCTTTTTTTCGTAGCGGCTGCCAAAAATATTACCGATTTTTACGCCTGCGGTACACATAATAAAGGTTACCACGCCAATCAGCGCCATTGCCAACCAAATATTCACTTTGCCTGCCATTGCAAGGGAAATGCCAACCGCCAAAGCGTCAATGCTGGTTGCAACCGCCATCACAAACATCGTTTTGACAGACAGATCTGCGTTGTGTTCCTCACAGCAATCGCACTTAGAGAAAGCTTCTTTCAGCATATTTCCGCCAATCAGAGCCAACAAAACAAAGGCTATCCAATGATCAAACGCCTCAATTTGCTTGGCAAACAGGGCACCTAAGAAAAAGCCGATCACCGGCATCAACGCCTGAAAACCACCAAACCAAACGCCACAGATGGCGCCTTCCCGCAAACCTGTCTTTTTCATAGACAGGCCCTTGCAGATGGAGACGGCAAAGGCATCCATACTCAGGCCCACCGCCAGAATCATAAGTTCAAATAATCCCATTTTTTACTCCACAATGTAAGCCGCGGTGATCTGCCCGTAATATGCCGTATGGAAATCCCCGTCGCCGTAATACCGTTCCATAGCAAAAGGTGCAATGGCGTCCTTGTTCTGCTCCTGCTTATAAATCACCTTGCATTCCAAGGTTAGGGGCAATTCCTTAATTGCAGGAACAGACACCGTCTCCCCCGCTTCCAGAGTCAGACCCAGTTCCTTGATCTTATCCACATTCCGGCCGGACTTTGTGCCGCAGAAGCCCAAAATATTTTTATCATACTGACCGTAAGGCACATTGACAGTAAACTCCCCATTCTTATCTACCAGTTCTTTTGTAAACCGACTTTCACGAACATAAGCAATAAAAATAGGCTTGCCCCACTGGATGCCCATCGTGCCCCAGCCAATGGTCATTGTATCCACCTTGCCATCGGCGCAGGTTGTCATTAGCACACCCTTGCCAACCGCTTCCAAAATATCCTTTGCATAATCAAAGGCCTCTATTTTACGCTTCATTGCATTTCCTCCTTAAAAAGATGGTACTATCATATCGCAAAACCCATTCCTTTGCAAGCCTCTTTTGCCAAATTACTGTTCCCCATAAATTTCGGTTTTCTCCCCTCATTTTCTGTAATATCTCCGAAAATACGCAATAAAAAGAGACTGTTGCAAAACTTTCGTCTCACAACAGTCTTTTTATGTTGCATATTAACCGAAGGGCATGCCCATATAGTCATCATCATCGACTTCGCCGTCCATAACCGTGGAATCACCATTGGTGTTTCCACCGGTGGGATCATCAAACAGATCGCCGGTGGGACCAGACGGGTCGCCAAAGAAAGAGTGTCGATCTTACCGTCCCCAGGATCTTCCCTATTGTCTCTTTGGCAACCGGTCAAAACGCCGAACAGCATTACCGCCACGCAAAGGATACTGATTAGAAGTAAAAGCGATTTTTTCATACTTTTATTTTCCTCCAGGAGATTTATTTTTGCACCAAACTAACTTTCTCCCGCCCCACAAAAGAGCCCTGCGGACAGGAAAAAGCGTAATCCACATTCACCTATACAGCCGATACCCTGTTCCGTTAACGCTGTAGCGTTTATCACATCTATAAAAGTCCGTAACCGCCGCAAGCACACAGCTGTTTTCCACCTGTTCCTTTTCGCATTGGTTGTCTCCGGCGCATATTACATAACTGTTTTCCTTTTTTAGAATTCTATGCAGTATATATTGCCCGTTGTCCGGCAGGTACAGGATAATATCTCCTTTTTGGAAGACTTCTGCAGGTGCCAGGAGCACCCGATCTTTCCTATGCCGGAGCATTGGCCACATACTGTTACTGGTAACCGTCAGGCTGGCACATCCCTTTTCCGAAAGTTGCAGCGCCACCAGCTGAATCAGTTGCTCCATCGGCAGCCTTACTGTTTTATTTTCCACCTTCATCACACTTCATCGCCTCACAGGACACAATCGCCGCCTCATCATCATTCCGGCAAAAAAGCTGCCAAACAGCCGCTTCCCGCAACAGCAGGTCTATCAACTCCAACTGACGGCTCATACAGTCTCTATGGCCAAACCGAATGCATTGGCTGATCATAGCCGGAACTGCTTCCGCCGGGGAAATTCTGTAAATCCGGTTTTGCTCTCCCCGCTTCACAAAAGCAATACCACCGAGGGGAACGCTTACAGGGTTGGACAAATCGTGCTTGCCGGACCAAGGTGTTCCATATACCGTCCAACTGCCGTTCATACGCCGCAGTACCGGCTTATCGTCATTGATAATCTCAGCGCCAAACAAACGGCGCCATTTTCCCGTATGGGTTGATTTCCCTGTGCCGGGAGGGGCAGAGAATAAATAAACCTTCCCTTCCAACATAACTGCGGATGCGTGGAACTGAAACCCGTAAAATGCCAAGACCTCTGCGGCAAACACCGCACCGGTACCTATGTATTGTGCAGTATCAAGATCTTTTAACTGGGGATAGCGTTCCAAAAAGCGCTGGCAGTCCAAAGAAAGACAACTATCTACAGGTCCATCCTGCTGGATCAGGTAAGGCTTTGCCTGCTGCTTAGTTCGTTCGGATACATCCATTTGCACCGTTAAATCAGCAATCCTATATCGGGCCATACCTATCCTCCAAAATACCGGCCATCTCCCCGATAATTAATCTACAGCGCCTACTCCCTGCAGCTTTTCGATAAACTTTTTCGCATCTGCGGTCGTCTGCTCCAAAGAAACATCGTACCGCCCTATCAGCACAGAGGCAAGGGTTTCCACCGTCTGTTCCTCTTCCAATGCATTCCATAAATGCGCACCGGCGTCGTTCAAAGTAACAATGCCGGCAAATTCTCCAACTGCGGTGCCTACAGGTACAAGCACCTGAGAACCGGCTACCTCCCGCAGGAGAAAATTCTCATTTCTAAACATCTCTAATCCCCGATTTTCCCCGGTTTTGGGGGTTTTTCCCAATCCCACATAAAAAAGTATAGCATAGGCCGCAACGGAGTATCAAGCCTTTTCCCCTTGCAAAAGCGCGTGCAAAAGCACGCGCTTATAAAATCTCATATTGCTCTGAGAATGTTTTCCGTACCTGCGGAAAAGGAAGCATTTCTTCCGTTTTTTCCTCCCGGGGAACAATATGCTTCTCCATCCACAGAAGATGATACCATCTGCCGAACTTATAGCCGCAATCGGACATTTTCCCCACCTGGGTATACCCCATCTGCTTGTGGAACAGTACGCTATCCTTCGTCAGATAAGGGTCTTCCCTGTCTACAGATGCCACGCAGGCCTCCAGCGTGCAGATATTTTGAAGTAACAACGCCTTTTCCAACGCCTCATACAGAGCGCGGCCAATGCTTCTCCCCCGGACATCCCGGCGAATATAGATGCTGACCTCCACCGCCCAATCACAGGCTTTCCGGCGGATCAGCGGATGGGCATAGGCATACCCCAAAAGGATCCCATCCTTTTCATAAACCAAATAGGGGTGGGTCGTTAATGTCTGCGTAATCCGTTCGGCAAATTCCTCCGCCGTGGGCGCATCGTATTCAAAGGACACCGCTGTATTTTCCACATACCAGCCGTAAATCTCTGCCAGCGCAGAGCTATCGGTTTCCCGTGCAATCCGTATCATATCACATATTGGCTTTCACGGCAGAAATCAGAATATCGCCTGCCACCACCCGGTCTTCGGGGGCAAAGCCTTCCTCAAAATTGTCAGAATACAGAACCTGTGCCGACGGTGGGAACTCCTCATCCCCTGCCCAAACAAGCAGCCGGATGCGGTAATCCCCAATGAGGAAAAATTCATAGCCGGCATCTCCTTGGGGTACAGGGGTTGCTCCCATCTTCTCTGCCGCCTTTCGGAAAGAATCTACTCTTGTGCCAAAAGTAAAGGCAGCGCGGGTCAGTACTCTGCCGGTATAAGGCTTAATATACAGCTCACCCCAGGGCATCTCCCGGAATGTCTTCCAATTCCCCAAGAAGGGCAAATCCTTACCCTCCAACAAATACCGAAGCAGGAATGTCTGTATAGGCAACGGTCCTCCGGATGGCAAAATCTCCACCTCCGGATGGGAAATGGTATAGCTTATTCCCATCAGGGTTACAGAAAAGCATTTCCCATCCCAAGCTGTACCAGGCAGCCGACCTGTAATTTCTTTGGGGTCTGCACCGCGGAATAAATTTTCATAATAGGAAAAAGGCACTTCTTCCTTGTTGTTTTCTATTTGCATATTTATCTCCTTATATTGCATAGGAACAATGATTAACTATCTCCGAGGGGTTTCCAAAAGGGAACACCCCTTTGGCCGTCTGGAGAGTCCGGGAACCATACGGGAGGTTCCCGGCGGCTCTTTGCATACTTTCTCGCCGGAGAGAAAGTATGATAAATCCTTACTCCATTGCGCTGGGGAACAGAGAGCTATCCGTATGGGGCAGGAAGCAGGCTGCCACAAAGGCATCCATATAGCCGGGATAGGTAGACAGCTCCAGATAGGTCATATTTGCGCCTACCTCTGCGCATTTTGCATTTGCCTGATCGCTCATAACCATCGCATAGGCACCGGTAAGAGAGGAATTTCCGATATAGCAGAACTTTTCCAGCTCCACATCGGGCAGCATACCGATGCGAACCGCATTTCTCATATTGATACCCGAACCGATACCGCCGGCAACATAAACCTTGTCAATGGCCTCCACCGGCATATCCACGCTTTGCAGCAAAATATCAATCGCCGAGAAGATTGCTCCCTTGGCGCGGATAAAGTTATCAATATCCACTTCGTTAATGGCAATTTCCCGACCGGTCTCACTCTCGTTTTCCCAGGCAAGGACATAGCGGCCCATGCCATGCTCGTCCCGCTTCACCCTGTCGCCCTCCCGGACGAACAGGCCCTTAGCATTGATAATACCGCAACGGAACAATTCCGCAATAATGTCGATAATGCCCGAGCCGCAAATACCCACCGGCTTTTGCCCTGCATCGCCAACGATGGTTAATGTAGGCTCCATAGTTTCTTTATCGATCACGCAGGCCTCCACCGCGCCGTCGGTAGCCCGCATACCGCAGGAAATATCGCCGCCCTCAAAGGCAGGACCGGCAGAGCAGGCACAGCTCATCAGGAAATCCCGGTTGCCGAATACAATTTCGCCGTTTGTACCCAAGTCGATAAACAGGCTCATTTCGTCCTTATCCCAGATCATAGAAGCCAGCGTACCGGCAGTAATATCGCCGCCCACATAAGAGCCGATATTAGGCGCAATCTGCACATCTGCCAAGGGATTGGCAGGCAGCTTGAGATCTCCCGCTTTAAGGCCCTCCCAACCGAAGAAACTGGGGATATAAGGCTCCATCCGCACAGGCTCGGCATCCACACCTACGAACAGGTGGTTCATGGTGGTATTAGCCGCCACACACAGCCGGAGTATGGCATTGGCAGAAATCCCGGCAGTTTTGCAGAGGTTGGCAATAATGGGGTTCAGGGTCTCCTTAATAATGGCATCCTGCAGATTCTTTTTGCCGCCGGGCTTTCCCTGCTGGATGATGCGGTTAATTACATCTGCGCCGTAACGGATCTGCCCATTGCCGGAAGAACCCTTTGCCAAAATCTTGCCGCTTGTTAAGTCAACCAAGACCATCGTAACGGTGGTCGTACCAATATCAATGGCACAACCGACAATCGCCGCATCATCAGGAGCGCATACATCCATACACAGGAAACTCTCCCCTTTTTTCTCACCCTTGACACAGACGGTAAAACGGTTTTCCCGAAGGGTAGAAGCTAATTTCTTCATTACAAAGAAAGGTACATCTACCTTTTCTACACCCAAAGCCGACTGGATTGCCCAAGTAAAACGCTCCGCATCGGGCATGGTATCGTCCAACGTCGGCTCTGCCATCTCAATGACGGTAGTTACGAAATGATTTTTAAATTCGATGCCGCCGCCAATCATATTGGCCTTGGCATCCTCAAAAATAGCGATTTCCTTAGGGCTAGACAGGTCTGCGGTCTTCATCCGGGACTGGTAAGCGCTGGCAATATCCGGCACGAAAACTGTGCAGTCGGTCAACACCTTGCAGTTGCAGGACAGCCGCCAGCCGGCTTCATATTCTTCCTCGCTGATATGCCGGGAGGGGAAGGTTTCTATCTCACCGGAAATCAGCTTTACCCGGCACTTACCGCAAGAGCCGTTACCGGAGCAAGGGGCATCAATAGCCACATTGGCTCTTCTTGCTAATTCCAAAAGATTATCGCCCGTCTGACAGGCAATATTTACTTCATTTCCGCCTTCAATCTGAAAAATCACATTGGGCATACCCAAAAACCTCACTTTTCCACACTTTTCTGCATACCACTATACCACAAATTCCGCTATTTGTCTACCGACAAAAACAGAGGGCTGATACTGTCAGCCCTCTAAATGTTAAATATTCAGTAGTAACGCCCAGGCGAGGCCGTAGTAGCTCAGTACCGCCACCAGGTCATTGATGGTGGTAATCAGCGGGCCGGAAGCCACCGCCGGGTCAACGCCCAAGCGGTACAGGCAGATGGGAATTGCCGCGCCGGTAAGACCCGAAATTGCCATTGCAAAGCACATCGCAAGCCCCACGCACCCAGCCGCCGACAGCACGAATGCCGCCGTGTACGAACCGAAAAGGAACAGATATGCGCTGACAATCGCAAAAGAGATCGCGCCCAGCACAAGACCGTTGGAAAGAGCGATCCGAACCTCTTTCATAATGGTAAGGAACTGCTCCTTGCCGCTGTTTTCCTCGCTACTGCCCAGTGTCCGCACCGTTACCGCAAGGGATTGGGTACCTACATTACCGGCCATGCCCAGAATCAGGGATTGGAAGGAAACAATCATTGGAAGCGCATCGACTACACTCTCGAAAAGCCCAACCACTGCAGACACCGCAAGACCCATAAACAGCAGCGCGATCAGCCAGGGTACACGCTTTTTCATACTTTCAAGCAGGCTTTCGTCCGGTTCTTCCTCTTCCCGCAAGCCTGCCAGTTTTGCATAGTCATCGCCCAACTCTTCGTCCACCAATTCAATGATATCCGTAGAGGTGATAACACCCAAAAGGGTCTTATCCTTGGACGAAACAACGGGAATCAAATTCTCCGAGTAGCTGCGAAGCCGTTCAATATTCTCGGAAATAATGTCCTTATCGTAAACAAAGGGGAAGGTATTATAAATGAGCGTTTCCAGCTCCACATTGCTCCGCGCCACAATCAGGTCTTTCAGGTCAATGGCGCCGTAGAAGGAATCGTCCTCGTTCACTACAAAGATGGTATAGATATTGTCATTTTCCGCAGCTTCTTCCACCAGGGCTTTCATCGTTTCCTTGATGGTGAAATTCCGCTTGACCACAATAAAGTTGGTGCTCATCCGGCTGCCGAATTCATCGTCTTCATAAGAGGTAATCAGTTCGATTTCCTCTTTGATTTCCTCGTCCTCAATGCGTTCCAGAACTTCATTTCTGGTCTCCTCATCCAAGTCCTCAAGAGCCTCGACCGCATCGTCGGCATCCATCTGTTCGATGATGTCCGCAGCTTCCTCCGCATCCAGCTCAGACAGGTATTCGCCCGCGTCATCCAAGTAAGAGACGATTTCGGACATACCCTCGCTGCCGAGGATTTGGTGCAACCATTCCTGCTCTTCAAATTCCAGCTCTTCAAAGACGCCTGCAATGTCGTTTTCGTGGTATTCCTGAAGCTGCTCCCGAATTTCCTGAGGACCAAGCCCGCTTCGGATGATACCGAGTATTTCTTCGCTATAATCCTGTTTTTCCAAGAGAATCTTCTCTTCTTCCATCGGTATCTCCCTTTCCTTTATGCTATCATTTAGTATAGCCATAAATTCGGTCTTTGTCTACCCCAAAAAGAAACCGCACCACGAAAATTCGTGGTGTGGTATGATATAAAACGAATTATGCCAGAGGCTCCATACCCAGAACAGGGTGGCCCTTCTCGGTCAGCCAGGCAATCAGCTCTTCTGCATCGCAGGTAACGGTCTCGTCAGCCACCATATCTGCGAAGTTTTCAATGCCGTACAGCTCCAGAGCAGTCTTATTCAAGCGCTCTGCCACATCGTCCTTCAGTTCCTTAGGCATCCAAACAATCCGCTCGATACCGCCCTCAGCATACAGGAACTTCTTGGAAGAGATGAAATGACGGCCGTGGCCCATAAAGCCGGGCGTCTGTACACCGCCGCCGGTGCAGGACGCCAGCTCGCCGAAGGTCATGCCGGCAGGTGTCATACCCTTATACTCACGGTTGACAACGATAACACCGTTGCTGACAGGCTCGATGCCGCAAATGCACTCGAAGCAGCCGCAAGAAGTCATCGGGTCTTCCAGAATGGAGTAGAGGGTAACATTTTCTACCGCGCCGTGGGTAGCGTCAGCAATTGCCTTATTGACAGACTCAAAACGACCGGTGCGCTCATCCAGGAAGCCTTCCTTAAAGATGGGCTGGCAAGGGCCATTGGGGTCAAGCTCGTTGGTTGCCTTGGCATCCAGCCAGGAAACAGCGCCGCACAGACCCAGACGCTCGGGTGTAACCACGCAGCAGTGGGCAGGCGCAAAGCTCTGGCACAGGATGCAGGTGTAATAACGGTCAACAGCCTCATCGGTCATAGATGCAAGGCGGTCATCCCGCTGTGCGTAACGGGGCATTGCGATCTCATCACGGAATGCAGCGGCCTTCACAGGATCGGTAATCAGGGTGATCTGGCACTTGTCAACAACCGCGTCGAACTCGTCCATAATCATCACATACAGAACTTCCGCAAAGTGTTGCAGCCGCAGACCTGCCTCAAAGGCACTCTTGCTGACACGGACACGAACCTGGTTGCGCTGACCGGTGTGCATAACGCCTTCCATATAGTTAAACCAGGCGTGGAATTTCCGCTCGATAACGGACTCAAAGTCCAGCTGCATCTTCTTACCGGCAACCTCCACAAAGGTAGCAAGTGCCAGTTCGCTTGCGCCGTCCAGGTCAGGACCGACAATGGTGATTTTGTGATCTTCCACCTCGTCCAGCTCCCGCATAACCACCAGCTCTGCGGTGGGATTCTTGCCGGAGTAGAACTCGTTGTGCATATTACTCTTTCGGATGATTTCACCCTCAAATGCAGCGGCAAAGGCTACAGGAATAGGCAGTTCCTTGACCTTAATCTTGATATTGCGCAGCTCCAAAGACTTCTTGACAGTCTCTGCGTGGTCGCAAACGGACTCCAGCGCACCGGGAACCTGATTTTCGCCCAGATCGATGTCTACGATGACAGGGAAGCCCAATGCAATAGCACCGGCGCCGGCAGAAACAACAACCGCGTCGATTGCGCCGAAGGTGTTGACAAATGCAGGCACACGCTCCTTGGTGTAAGCCAAAAGACCACCCAAATCGCCGGGCTGTACGTTGCCGAAAATCAGTGCTGCGCGGACAGCAACGGTAACAACGTGAATAACGCTCGTTACATCGTGTCCCAGAGGGATTACACGGAACTCAAGGCCCATCTTGACCCCGCCTTCGGCGCACTGCTCGATGACATCGCCTACCATAAAGGTCATAATGCCCTTGGACTGATAGTCCTTAACGACATTTACAACATCGGCAGGATTTTCAGCCTTACCCAGCACAACGGCAACACCGGGAATATCGCCGGTAACCAACGGCACGCCCAGAGATCGGATAATGGGGTCGGGAACGAAGCCGATACCGGAATCGTTTGCGTAGGGTTCTGCGTTATCTACCCACTTGAGACCTTCCAGAATTTCCGCGCCCACAGCGGTGGCAAGACCGGCATTGAGTGCCTGCCCTAAATCTTCCTGATTTGTGATCAGGCTCTTAAGTACTGAGACACAGGGAACAAGGTCGCCCAGGGTCTTTACCTTTACGCCGGTTGCGGCATAAATGGTGGGGAAAAAGTATGCAGTATCAGGGAATGCGATAGGCTTGTCAGCGCCGAATTTTGCAATGGCATCGTTGACAGCGCCCTCCGTTAAGCCGGCAACAGCGTTACTGCCGCCATAAATCAGATCGGTTAATACGCTCATAATAGATTCCTCCTGATAAAGTTAATTTATATAGAGCCGAAACCAGCTGGATATACAAAGTTAAATAAGATTCAGCGCCGCATCCACCTGCTCTGCAATCTGGGTCATTCCCAGAGCGTCAGGGTGGCCGTTTTGCTTGGAAATATCAGACAGTATCACATTATGGATTCCGTAATGCTCCCCCGCTTGGATCATACCCTCCCGAATCTTCTCTTTAAGATCGGTGTTGATGATTGCCACCACTGTGGCTTCGGGATTATGCGTTTTTAATTGGTAGATGGTATAGCAATATGCCGGCAGAACCTTCCGCAGGTCATTTCCTCTCCAGTTTTCATACTGAAGCTCACCAATCTCTCTGTCCAGCCAACTGTCGTTGGTGCAGCCAAACAGGAATAAAAGTTCAAACTTTTCTTTGTTTTCAGGACCAAATGCCCGAATTGCCCGTTTTGTAAAGGAAGAGTCCTCCGGGAGGTCTTCCCGGTTATGTTCGCAGACCGTTGCACTGGAAAAGCTCTCATCCATCAATAAATGCAGTTTTCTCTTCTTCATCAGCTGGTGCCACCAGGTCTGTTCCACCGTCAAAACGTCATCCACGTTTTTCGTGGGATAATAACATCTGTTTCCCTCAGGGATATAACCCTGGAAAGTAGAATAGCTATCCCCTAAAATACCGAATGTGCAGTTGCGTGTTTTCATAGATTACCTCAAGCCCCCTTGGGGAATGTCTTAAAATGCATAATGGCTGGGAGGGAGTTTTCCCTCCCAGCCAGAGAATGCGTGGGAATTTTCTGCTTACAGATCCAGATAGGAATCGGAGTACAGAACGTGATTCTTGAAGATGTCGCAGGACTTGATGGTCTCCATCAGGCGGCGATCGTTGGGGTTAACGATAGCGGAGGTCAGACCCTGCATCATGCACATTGCAACCAGAGCGGAGTCCATAATGGGACGGACATCCTTAGGTGCGCCGTTAGAGTTGTTGGACAGACCGCCGGTAGACTTCAGGCCCTTCTCGGAGAACATCCGGATGGCTTCCAGAACTTCCATCTGCTTGTCCTGCATACCCTTAACAACCAGGAACAGGGGGTCAAACCACAGGTCGGTAGCTTCCATACCCAGGGACAGGCCGCGCTCCAGCATGTTATCACAGTGCATCATACGCTCTTCGTTGTCCTTAGCAATACCGTCAGCGGAACACAGAGCGATACAGATAGCATCGTTGGCAGCAGCCAGGTCGATGTAGCCGATACGGGAACCTGCGTCAGCAGAGTTAACGATGGGCTTGCCGTTTGCACGGTTATATACCTTAATACCGGCCTCGATAGCCTTCATATTGGCGGTATCCAGTGCCAGAGGAACATTGTTGAAGTTCTCCTGCAGCAGCTTAACAGCCCACATCATACGCTCGGGACCGTCCTTCTCAGCAGGTCCGATGTTGACATCCAGGTAGGTAGCGCCGGCAGCGATCTGCTGAGCAGCACGCTCCAGGATGGGCTTGGGATCACGCTCGTCCATAGCCTTGCGGATGGAAGGAGCGATGCAGTGGATACGCTCGCCGATGGTAACGAAGGTCTGTGCATCGGGGTTGTGGCCCTTGTAGGAAACACCCATATCCACCACTTCGATAGCGGGAACGCGGGTAGCCAGCAGCTCGTCGAAGGAAAGTTCCTTCACTTCCTCAACAACAGTGCCTGCCTTAGCGGCGCGCTCTGCAGCAACAGCAGCGGCGGCAGCTTCGTACTCCTTGTCCTTCATATACTTAGGAATCTGAACAGCTTCCATCGTACCAACGACAACATTCCAATTAGGCAGCTTCTCCTGAATTTCGCCCTTCATAACGGCAACCTTACCGGGGATAATCAGGGTGCGGTTCTTAATCTTGTTCTCAATGTCCAGCTCCTCAAAGGTCTTCTTAATGGTGGAGGAGGACAGCTTGCCGGCAGCCCATGCGGTCAGAACGGACATACCGGAAGCATCGGTGATGATCAGGTTCACAGGAACATTGGAGCGCTCCAGTTCGCCGGAGACCAGGAAGTAGGTCAGCGCAAAGTCAACGGTCAGCACGCAGGGGCTGTTCTCGTCAGCGCCGTTGAGGGGGTAGATCTTAGCTTCCACCTTCATGGGCTTCTGAGGATCGGTGTAGATATTCTGACGCAGACCGTACAGAGGCAGAGCCTGTGCATAGCTCATACCGCTCATTACGATGATAGAAGCATACTTCTCAGTAAACATAGAAGCATAAGCGGTCTCCAGGCGAGCATCACCCTTGCAGAGCTTTGCCAGATTAACAATGGAGGGGTAACCGAAGCTGCGGTCGCCATCCTTGATAGCAGTGCGGCGAACCAGAACAGCGTTAGCAAGAGTCTCCTTAGCGGTCTTGCCGGTAACGTCCAGCACCAGGTTCTTGTTGCCGGCAGCTTCCAGCTTCTTAACGGTGTCGTACAGGTCGGAGATGTTCTCAGCCCAAACGCCCAGAACGATGCCCTTTGCGGTAGCCAGAGCGTTCATAGCTTCCCAGTTAGCAGCGGTAGCGCCGTCCAGGATAACATCCTTGCCGCAAACTTCCAAAGCAGCCTTAGCGCACTCTACATCCCAGCACTCCAGGACCAGAGGACGGCCCAGAGCAGCAGCCTTCTTAACCAGCGCTGCGTAAACAGCGGGGTCAGCCTGGGTGTTGGCAACGTGGATCATTTCCACATACATACGCTCGCCGATACGCTCGTAGTCCACTACGGTGGCAGCAGAGAGCTTTGCGTCAACAGTAGCCTCGTCCATACAGGTGCATACGGAAGCGGCGTACAGGTTCTTATTTACCAGAGTCTTCTCGTGGCGGAACAGGACAGTCTCGCCGCCCAGCTTGTGCTCGCCAACGGAGATGGTCTTCATAGGAGGTGCGGTCTGCTCATTGAGCATTGCCTTTGCATCCTCGGAGAAATGGGGGCACTTGTCGATAGAAACAGCGCCCTGTGCCACCTTCATGCAGAATGCCATACAGGTGGGGCTGCCGCACTCCTTACAGTTTGTCTTAGGAGACAGCTTAAAAATGTCAAGACCCTTCAAAGCCATAGTATGTATCCTCCTTCCGATTAAACCAGTTCGGTAATGAACTGCTTGATGGTTGCGATGGCTGCGGGATGACGCATAATCACAGCGTCTGCACCGCCGGTCAGGTTAGCAGCGGCAGTGGAGATTTCCATTGCAATGCCACGCTCCTCACGGCAGCCCCAAGCAGGCTCATCAGCTTCGGATGCGGTGGATTCCTTAACACCCCAGGTATCGGTGGATACAGGAGCGATAATGGGCATCTGCAGGTCAGCATCGCTCTGCTTCAGGGCAGCATCACGAACGCGGTCCAGAGTGGATGCTACATACTCATAGCCGTAACCGACAGCAGCGGTACCGATGTTCATCACGATGGACTCAGCAGGAACATTCAGGCCCTTGAGCATAATGTTCAGCTGCTTTGCCAGGTTAATGTCGTCAGCGGTCTCAGCGCCAACCTTCTGGCTGCTTGCCAGAGCGACGGAAGCGCCGACGGTCTTGTAGTTCTCGTTCTTAGCGGACATAAACAGAGCGTTCTTGCCAGCAAGTGCCTCAGCCAGTGCGCCCAGCAGCTCTGCGTCCTTTTCTACGTGCTTGCAGCCCATAACAACGATCGGCTTGGTAGCAACGGCAGCAACTGCCTTTGCGTCAGCAACGCAATCAGCGGTGGAACGGTTTGCGCCGTTGGGATCTGCGGACTCGAAGTTCAGGCAGACGAAGTCGGCGTCAGCCAGCGTGCAAGCCTTAGCAGCGCGCTCAGCCATAGTGGTGCAGCCAGCGTAGAAATCTACGATACCGGCAACATCCCAGCTATCAGCAGCATCGGAAATTTCGATGCCGATCTTCGGTGCGTTCTCAATGGGAGCATCGAAGGTGTAGAACGGCAGCACATTCTGACCGCCGATGACAATTGCGCTATCACCGGTGCCCAGGGTAACGGCATTGATCTTGCCGCTGAAAGGCTGCGTCTTAGGTGTAAAAGACATAGTGTATTTCCCCCTTGGTTTGATTTTATATAATAAATTTAATTTATTAACACATTTCTAAAGGCTTCTCCTCGAGGAGAAGCTGGCACCGAAGGTGCCTGATGAGGTGGCCATTTACACCTCATCCACCGCTTGCGCGGTCCCCCTTCCCCTCAAGGGGAAGGCTTTACAGCCCTATATTCTGCAAAATGCCGCGCAGAGCTGTTTTTACGGGATTGCTCTCCGGCAGTTTGGCAGAGGGCTCACCCTCGCAATCGCAGCGGTAGATTTCCTCATCCTGAGGCAGAACGCCAAACAGAGTAAGACCGTGCTTTTCGATTTCCTCACGGACACCGTCGTTGAGGACACCGCCGGGTGCCCGATTGACGATGAGCCCCATTTTACCGGGCTTCAGGTCCAGTTCTTCTACCATTTCCGCAAGGCGAGCCACCGCCTGAATACCCCGGCGGGAGCAGTCGGAAATGAGAAGCATCGTATCTACCTTGGGAAGGGTGCCTCTTGCCACGTGCTCAAGGCCTGCCTCATTGTCGATAACAATGTGCTTATAGTTTTTGGCATATTTATCGATCTGGGTTTTCAGCACACCGTTGACATAGCAGTAGCAGCCCTTGCCCTGGGTGCGGCCCATTACGAGCATATCATAATCGTCCTCTTCCACCAAAGCGGAATTGAACTTAAACTCCGCATAATCGGCCTTGGTCATACCGGCAGGAACACTGCCCTTCAGCTCGGCCTGGGCCATTTCCTCGCGGATCGCGCCGATGCTGGTCTCCACCTCTACACCGAGCACCTCGTTAAGATTGGAGTTGGCATCCGCGTCCACAACCAGCAGCGGACCTTTCCCTGTCTTGCACAGGTAATCGATCATCATACCGCAGGTGGTGGTCTTACCTACGCCGCCCTTTCCGGCGACAGCAATGGTATGGGGCATTGGTTTCACCTCAGATTTTGGGCATAGTGCGCCCATAGTCGTACGGATACACTATAACACAGACCCCTGAAAAATTCAACCGCAAATTTGCCCTTTTCGCTATTTTTTTATTTTTTAGCAAAACGGCGGGCATAGCCGCAGCGGCGGCACAGCTCCTCTACCGCCCTGCCCTGGGAAAACCCTCCATAAATGGCTTTTGCCCGGGGCTTTTCCAAAATATCTGAAAGTTCCTCGGTAAATAAGTTTCCCAAAGTCAGATCCCCCTCGTGATCCAGGCAGCAAGGCACAACGCTTCCGTCGCACAAAATGCCAAGCTGATCCCGAAGTCCATAGCAGAAGCTGACCTCCCCCTCCGGGGCAGAAAGATCGGGCCAGTCGAATTTATCTCCGTGTTCCAGGTAGACCTTATCACCGATCCGGATGCCGGGCCGCTCCTGTACCCAATCGCCGGGGAAAGCGTTATGGAGCTTTTGTAAAATTGCTTCATTTTGACCGTTTTCGCCCCCTTGATTCCAAAGACGGAACACCGTCAGCTTTTTCCCCTGCGCCGCCTGCCCGTAGGACAGGCAGCCGTCAATGTAGTCTGCAAAGCGCATCTGCAGGTCATTGGCTTCAAAGGCGTGGAGAGAAATATTGACTTTATGGAGCGCCGGTGCAGACAAAAGCAGCTCCTGCTGCTTCTGCAACAATGTGCCGTTGGTGGTGAGAATCACCCGAAAGCCCATTTCCCCCGCCATTTCCAAAAACCGCCCCAAAAGCGGATGGCACAAAGGCTCTCCCATCAGATGAAAATACAGGTAATCTGTAAACGAGCGGAGTTTTAGCAGGATAGAGGCAAATTCCGCCTCGGTCATCCGTCTGCCCTGCCGCTTTGTGCCGGGGCAAAACCGACAGGACAAATTGCATAAATTGGAGATTTCCACATAAATCTTTTGAAATCGCATACACACTACTCCTTCTAAGCCTTCCCCTTTGGGGAAGGTGGCGCGGCGCAAGCCGCGGCGGATGAGGTAATTCCATATAGTATAAAGTATAACACAGCATTTCTTTTCTTTCAACCGCCCCGCCCTCGACAAAAAGGACTTGAATTTCCAAATTCTGTCTGTTATAATACGGACAATGCAGGGTTCGTATATCGGTAATACAACGGCTTCCCAAGCCGTGAAGGCGGGTTCGACTCCCGTACCCTGCTCCAAAGCAAGCTCCCACGGAAATTTCCGTGGGAGCTTGCTTTTTTGCCGCTAACAAAGTATAATTCAGTTAGTAAAAAGAATTTGTCTAACAGTTGAATACACTATGTAGGGCGGGGGCTTGCTTCCGCCGCCGATTATCTTGCAACAAACGGCGGGAGTAAACCCCCGCCCTACGCAAGTGATTGAATTGATTTGCCAAATTCGAATTTTTTTACTGTACTATGCTCCAAAACCCTCTTTTGTTTGCAAACAAAAGAGGGTTTTCTATTTACATCTGCATTGCATTTGTGCTATACTTAATTTTACAAATTTTCCCTAACATATGGATCATTAAGGACAGAAATATGAAAATACTAAAGCTTATCACCCTGATTGCAGTTATGGTTCTGGGCTATTGGGCGCTTTCCCACCTTTTTATTTATGCCGTTCCCGCCGATGGCGTATCCCTAAGCACCACCGCGCCTGCAACCGAGCCATCTTTGGAAGGCTGGGCAGAAACCGCCGGAAACCGTTTCTTTTATATCCATAATGTCCCGCTAACCGGGTGGCAGCAGATAGACGGGGCGCAGTATTATTTTTCCGACAGCGGTGCAATGCAGACCGGATTTTTGACTTTGGATAACCGTACATACTATTTAGGAACCGATGGCAAAATGGTTACCGGAAACAAAGAAATTGAAGGAACATTTTATTCCTTTACCGCCTCCGGCGAGCAAATTACCCTCATTAACCCCTGGCATTCCCAGCCGGAAAACCCCAACTTAGAGCTGGTAAAGCTCAGCTCCGATTATTCTGCCGATAATACATATATAAGCAAAACCTGCTACGATGCCCTAATCGCCATGCTGACAGAATGCAACACCGTTTGCCCCACCGCTTGCGTTGCTTCCGGCTATCGGAGCAAGCAAACCCAGGAAGAACTTTTTGCCAAAAAAGTTCAGCGGGTTATGGACAGTCAGGGTGTCAGCGAAGAGGAAGCTGCGGTTATCGCCGCAAGGTCGGTAGCCGTTCCCGGCACCAGTGAGCATCAGTTGGGATTGGCTGTGGATATTGTGGATACCCGTTCCTGGATATTGGATGAACGGCAGGAAACCTTACCCGCCCAGAAATGGCTGATGGAAAACAGCTGGCGATTTGGCTTTATTCTGCGCTTCCCCACCGGCAAAACCTCCGTAACCGGCATTATTTACGAGCCCTGGCATTACCGTTATGTGGGTGAAAAGGTGGCCGCTGAGATTTATTTCTCCGGTCTGACTTTGGAGGAATATTTGCAGCAGCTCACCGACGGCACTTGGGTTTCCCCCATTCCCAGGTAAGCGAAATGAGGTAACTATGACCGAAATTTTTACTATGACCGACGAACATCGAGAAGAAGTTCTCTCGATGATGCGTGTCTTTTATGCATCCCCCGCCGTTGCCACCAATGGCTCGGAGGAGATTTTCCGGGCAGATGTGGAAGCCTGTATAAGTGAAAATCCCTATCTTTCCGGCTATGTTTTTATGGTTAGCGGTGTCCTTGCCGGCTACGGTATGATCGCCAAAAGCTTTTCCACCGAGTATGGTGTGCCTTGCATTTGGATCGAGGATATTTACCTGAAACCGGAATATAGGAATCTCGGCATCGGAAGCCAGTTTTTCAGCTTTCTGGAGGAGCAGTTCCCCGATCATCTTTTCCGCTTGGAGGTAGAAGCAGAGAACGCTCCTGCCGTCCACACCTACCGCAAAAACGGCTTTACGGAAATGCCTTATATAGAAATGAAAAAAGGGAGGTAAAAACCTCCCTTTTATTCTTTATTGCATTCTGCCTCGAGGTAGGGCTTTAAGAGCTTTGTCCAAACGGTAAGGCCCTTTTCATTCAGGTGGAGGCCGTCGTCGCTGTATTCCTTGATCAGTCGGTTATTTTCGTCCGCCAAAAGGGAGAAAACATCCAAATAGGTTGCGCCTTTTTCTTCCGCCAGTGCTTTAATGTGGGCGTTGACCTCAAAAATGATTTTTGTGGTATTTTCCACCTTAACGGTACTGTAAGTCTCCAAAACCTCATTTTGCGGAATGACGGACATACAGAAAAGGGTTACATCCGGCAAATTCTTATAGATCTCGTCTATAATCCTTTCGTATCTTTCAAAAATACCGGCTTTTTCGTAGTTGCCGTTAATGTCATTGGTGCCGATCATCAAAACGATCACCGACGGTGCAATATCAAAGGCTGACACCTGGAGTCTATCCAGCACACCCTGGGTGGTATCCCCGCTGATTCCCCGGTTATAGGTTGCCAACGGCAGGTCTCTATAGTGGTCATCCAGAACATAAAGGTCCGTTATTGAGTCTCCAATGAACAGAATCTGGCCTTTGGCGTGATGGATATTTTGCACAGAGTAGGACAGGCATTTGTTTTTATAATACAGGGCAAGGTCAGACATAGGGTCCTCTGTCCCCAACGGCTCTCTCAAAACAAGGAGACAGCTTAAAATAACCACAGCCGCCAGCAAAACAATCGCAACCGCACCCGTGAGCCAAATTCCCAGCTTATTTCTCATAGCTTACGCCTCCGCAATGACCTTTGCGCCCTGGAACTCTACGTGAAGCTTCAGTACCTCCCAGGCTGCACCGGTCAGACCTGCAAGCTTCGTTTCAAGTTTTGCCTGCAGACCCTTATCCCGGGTGATGCACAAAAGGGTCGGGCCTGCGCCGCTGAGACAGAAGGCTGCGCCCATTGTCCGCACCAGGGCTTCGATCTTTTCATAATCGGCAATCATACTCTTACGGTAAGGCTGATGAAGGCGGTCCTGCATTGCGTTGCGCAGCAGCTTTTCATCGCCAAGCTCCAATGCCTTCAGCACCATAGCACCGTGGGCAATGTTATATACCGCATCCTCCCGGGGCAGCTGGGCAGGCAGCGCCGCACGGGCTTTGGTAGTCGGCAGGGTAAAGTCCGGCACAAGAGCCAGAATCTCCCAATCGGGGTGCAGAGGGAAATTCACCGTTACCGGCAGGCCGTTATCTACCATAGAAGCGGTAAGACCGCCGTAAAACGCAGGTGCCAGATTATCCGGGTGGCCTTCCATAGCATTCGTAATGTTTAAGAGACCCTGGGTGGACAGGCGGTTGCCCCGCAGCACATTTGCACCGATGGCACCGGCGACCAAAAGTGCCGCAGAAGAACCGAGGCCACGGCAGATGGGAATTTGGGATTCAATATGGATTTTTACACCCTTAACCTCTTCACTCATAGAGGCAAGCACCGCGCAGAAGGATGTATAGGCCATATTGTCCGGGCCGGTATAAGCTTCCTCACAGCCGGTAATTTCCAGACCGCAATCCGTTTCCTCGAAGGTTACATCGGTATAAAGACTTAAAGCGCAGCCGAAGGCATCAAAGCCCGGACCTAAATTTGCCGTAGTGGCAGGTACGCGTACCGTTACTTTTTTCATTTTATCTCCTTTACATAGGAAAGCATTTCTTCTTTATTAATTACATCGGTATGCTTTTCCGGCTTTTCCCGAAGCCCGGAAAGATTGGCGGGCACAGGCACACCGGTGAGAGAAGATAATTGCTCCATCTGTGCAAACTCATCATCGCTTTCCGGCTTTGTCAGCGCAGACAGCACTGCGCCGGGGAATTTATAGGGAGAAGCAGTGGACAGCACCACCATCGGGCGGTTGTCGCCGGTGGAGGCCCTATATTCTTCCGCCACGGCCCAGCCAGCGGCGGTATGGGGATCGCAGAGATAGCCCGTCTTTTCCCAAGCGGCTTTGATGGTCGCAGAGGCCTTCTCATCGTCGCAGTAACCTGCCCAAAACTCGGTTTGAATCTTTTTTAGCAGGCTTTCCGGCACTTCGTAGAAGCCCTCGGTATTCAGCCTTTGCATCAGTCCCGATACCAAGCCTGTATCTCCGTCGGACAGAAAATAAAGGAGTCTTTCCAAATTGGAGGACACCAAAATGTCCATAGAGGGGGAAATGGTCTTATGTAGGGGTCTGCGCCGGTCGTAAACGCCGGTGCGGATAAAATCGGTCAGCACATTGTTGGCGTTGGAGGCGCAAATCAGCGTTCCCACAGGAAGGCCCAGCCGTTTTGCCAAGAAGCCTGCCAAAATATCGCCAAAATTGCCGGTAGGTACGGAGAAATTGACCTGATCGCCCACTTGGATCTCACCCCGGCGAAGCAGGTCGCTGTAGGCCTTAAAATAGTAAGTAATCTGGGGTGCAAGGCGACCGATGTTGATGGAATTGGCAGTGGACAGGCTTCGGCTGTCTCCGGGGAGCTTTCCGTTTTCCGCAGCGGCGAACAGATTTTTTACGCCGGTCTGGGCATCGTCAAAATTGCCACGGACAGCGCATACTGCCACATTATTTCCCTCCTGGGTTACCATCTGCGCCCGCTGAACGGCGCTGACGCCGCCCTCGGGATAAAAGACGCAAATACCCACTCCGGGTACATCGGCAAAACCGGCAAGAGCCGCCTTACCTGTATCGCCGGAGGTGGCGGTCAGGATCAGGATTTCATCGGTCATTCCCTTTTGCCCTCTCGCCTGGGTCAGTAGCTGGGGCAGCATACAAAGAGCCACATCCTTAAAGGCAGAGGTAGGACCCCGGAACAGCTCCAAAACGGTCATATCCCCCGCTTTTACGGTAGGTGTCAGCTCCGCAGCCTGAAACTTTCCCCGGTATGCCTTTTCTACAAGATCGGGCATATTTCTAATTTCCGGAAGCATAGCGGATATAATCCGGCAGGCCATATCCATGGTATTTTCCTGCAGACAAGCTTCTACATTTATATACGGCAGCACCTCGGGAACGAAAAGACCGCCGTCAGGTGCAAGGCCTTCCAAAACAGCCTGTGCGCTGTCAACCCGGTGTTCTGTTCCCCGTGTGGAATGATATACCATAAAAACCTCCAAATTTATTCGCCAACTGCACAAAATTTTGACCATTTTCACGAAAAGACTTGTTTGTTGGCACTATTGCATTTTTAATAGGTATATGATATACTGTTTTCGGCAAAAAAGCAAGTGTTTCCGGCAAGGAAGCATTTATTTTCATAGAATAGACATTCGGAGGTTTTCCCTATGCGTTTAGGTCTGCTCGGTTTCGGCGTTGTCGGCAGAGGTGTGTACGATTTAGTCCAATCCCGGCCCGATATGGAAGTAAAAAAGGTAGTCTGTCTGGAGGATATCACCCTTCCCGACGCGGAGGTTACAAAGGATTTCCGGTCTGTATTGGAAGACGAGTCCATTGACACCGTAGTTGAAGCTATGGGCGGACTCCATCCTGCTTTTGAATTTGTGCGGGATTGCATTCTGGCAGGCAAAAATGTGGTTACCTCCAATAAAGCTCTGATGGCCACTTTTTATGACGAGCTGATTCCCCTGGCAAAGGAAAAGGGTGTTCTGCTCCGCTGCACCGCAGCCGTCGGCGGCGGTATCGGCTGGCTCAGCGAATTGGAGCGTTCCCGCCGCACCCAAACCATTCATCAGGCAGGTGGCATTATGAACGGCACCTGCAACTATATTCTTGACGCTATGACTCAGGGCGGTATGTCCTATAGCGATGCCCTTTCTCTGGCGCAAAGCCTTGGCTACGCAGAGGCCAAGCCCGCCACCGATGTGGAGGGTACAGACACTTGGCACAAGACCATTCTATCTGCCAATATCGCCTTCGGCGTGAGTCTGAATATGGCAAGCGTGCCTGCCGCCGGTATCCACACTATTTCGGCCGCGGATATTGCCGCCTTCCGCGCCCGTGGGCTTGTATGTAAGCTTACCGGCATTGCCAAGGAAAAGGACGGCAAGATCAGCGCCTGTGTACAGCCGGTGCTTTACCCCGCCACAGCGCCTGAGGCCGCTGTTCCCCAAAATTATAACCTGATTACCTTTGTTGGTAGTGCCTCCGGCCGTATGAGCTTTTACGGACAAGGCGCAGGCCGCTACCCTACTGCGTATAATGTACTGCAGGACTGCGTAGACATTCTCTCCGGCAAGGGCTTCTACAGCCCCTACGGCGAAAAGGTGGACGCCTGCAACGATGAACCTTTCCGCTACTATGTCCGGGGCGCATCTGACGCCTGGCTGGAAGAAAACACCAAGGAAACTTGGGGCAATGCCGTAATTACCAACCCCATCCCCGCAGAAAAAATGCACTTATGGCGCGCACAGCATCCCGATGCCTTTATTGCCGCCTTTGAGAAATAAGAAACGAGGAAAGAAAGAATGCTGAAAGTTACCAAATTCGGCGGCTCTTCTATGGCCGATGCCGGTCAGTACCGGAAAGTCCGGGATATTCTGCTTGCCGACTCCGAGCGCCGTATTGTAATCGTATCTGCCGCCGGCAAACGCAATAGCAGCGACAATAAGATTACCGATCTACTGTACCTGTGCCACGCCCACGCCCAGTACGGTGTGGACTGCACCCCTGTTTTTGAGCGGATCACCTCCCGTTATTTGGAAATTCGGGATGAGTTGGGTCTTTCTCTGGACTTGGAGACAGAGTTTGCCGCTCTGAAAAAGAGACTGGATAACAATTCCATTTCTCAGGATGAGCTGGTCAGCCGGGGCGAGTATTTCTCCGCCAAGCTGATGGCAACCTTCCTGGATTTCAAGTTTATTGACGCTGTGGACTGGGTCAAGTTCAATATGGACGGCTCTGTAGACCAGAAAGCATCCTACAAGGCTCTGCGCTCCTTCTCCACCGGCAAGGGCATTGTTACCCCCGGTTTTTATGGTCTGATGCCTGACGGTCATATCCGCACCTTCTCCCGTGGCGGCAGTGATATTACCGGCGCGCTGGCAGCCGCCGCTTTGGATGCGGACGTTTACGAAAACTGGACCGATGTTTCCGGTATTCTGATGGCAGACCCCCGGATCGTAGAAAATCCCCAGCCCATCCCCGAGGTTACTTATGATGAGCTGCGGGAACTGAGCTACTCCGGCGCGCAGGTGCTTCACGAGGGCACCATTTTCCCTGTCCGGGAAAAGAATATCCCCCTGAACATCCGCAACACCAACGCTCCTGAAGATCCTGGCACAATGATCCGGGAGTCCTTCTCCACCGATGCCGACCCCAATCGCTTCATTACCGGCATCACCGGCAAAAAGGACTTTACCATTATCTCTATGTCCAAGCGCGGTATGGGCAACGAAGTTGGCGTTCTGCGGAAAATGCTTACCGTTCTGGAGCGGCACAATGTTTCCATTGACTATGCCCCCAACGGCATTGACAATGTATCTGTGGTTATGCCCACTGCATCCATCACCCCCAAGCTGTACACCATTTTGGGTGAAATTCAGCAGGAGGTCCAGCCCGATTCTCTGGAAGTCCACGATAAGATCGCCGTTGTTGCCGCTGTCGGCCGCCGGATGGCATTCCGCCCCGGTATTTCCGGTAAGGTTTTCGCCGCGCTGGGTGATGCCGGCATCAACATCCGTATGATTAACCAGGGACCTGACGAACTGAACATTATCTTCGGTGTGGACAATCGGGATTTTGCCGAGGCCATCCGTGTTCTTTATAATAGCTTTGTAAAGTAAGGAGTTTTTATTTATGAAAACATATACTGTTGCTGTCCTGGGCGCCACCGGCGCTGTAGGACAGGAAATGATTTCTATTTTGCAGGAACGGAACTTCCCCGTTGGAAAGCTGATTCCCCTGGCTTCTGCCCGGAGCGCCGGCAAGACTATGAAGTTCCGCGGCGAGGATGTGGTCATTCAGGAAGCCTGTGATGCCGCTTTCGAGGGCGTAGACATTGTTTTGGGCGCTGCAGAGAATGACATTGCCAAGAAATTTGCCCCCGCCATTGTAAAAGCAGGCGCTGTGTTTGTGGATAACTCCTCCGCTTTCCGGATGGATCCCACCGTGCCTCTGATTGTTCCCGAGGTTAACCCCGAGGACATTGCCTGGCACAATGGCATTATCTCTAACCCCAACTGCTCCACTATCATCACCGTTACCGCTGTTAATGCGCTTAATAAACTCTCCCCCATCCGCACTATGACCGCCTCCACTTATCAGGCAGTTTCCGGTGCGGGTGCGGGCGGTCCTATTGAGCTGATGGCAGAGGTGGAAGCCCTTTCCAAGGGTGAAACCTACACCCCCTCCGTTTTCCCCTATCAGATTGCTTTCAACCTGATCCCCCAGATCGGCGGTGAACAGGTAGACGGCTACACCAGCGAGGAAATGAAGATGCAGAACGAAGGCAGAAAGATTATGCACCTGCCCGACTTGAAGGTCTCCTGCACCTGCGTCCGCGTTCCCGTGGTTCGCAGCCACTCCATTTCCGTGAGCCTGCACTTTGACCGCAAAGTTACTGTCCAGGAGGTTCGGGAGGTTCTTGCCACCGCTCCCGGCTGCCGTTTGGTCGATGACCTGGGCGCAAAACAATATCCTATGCCTTTGGACACCTCCGGACAAGACATTGTTTATGTAGGCCGTATCCGTCCCGACCTCACCGACGAGAACGGCATTTGCCTGTGGTGCTGCGGCGATCAGGTCCGCAAGGGCGCAGCCACCAACACCATTCAAATTGCAGAACTGCTGCTCAAATAAAGCCTTTCCCCGACACAAGTCCTTGTGTCGGGGGGCTTTTTTGCGCATTTTCCCACATAAGAAAGAATTTTTGGATTTTACCACTAAATATTGTGTTCCCTGTTGACAATGCGCACTATATGTGCTATTCTATGAAAGTACCACCGCCTACAGAAAGGAGCGATTTGATGGATTTTGCCGGTATGCAAGGGCTTACGCTTTTGGACTTTCCTGGTAAAGTCGCCTGCATCCTTTTTGCCCGCGGCTGCAACCTGCGCTGCCCCTTTTGCCACAACGCTTCCTTAGTTCGTGGGGGCGCAGAAAACCTATATCCGGAAGAGAAGATTCTCTCATTTTTGAAAAAGCGGCAAGGCCTTTTAGACGGTGTGGTCATCACCGGTGGCGAGCCTCTGCTATACGCAGAATTGCTGCCTTTTCTGAAAAAAGTACGCCAGCTTGGTTATGCCATCAAGGTAGACACCAACGGCACAAGGCCCGAGCTTCTGAAGCAGATTGTTTCGGAAGGTCTTGCAGATTATGTGGCGATGGACATTAAAAATTCCCCCGCTTTTTATGCCGCAACCACCGGTATTGCCAAGCCGGACATTGCAGCCATAGACCAAAGCCGGGATTTTCTGATGTCCGGAGCGGTAGACTACGAGTTTCGCACCACGGTAGTAAAGGGTCTGCACACCCAGGAGAGCATCGCAGAGCTGTCTTCCTGGATTACCGGCGCAAAGCGCTATTTTCTGCAAGGCTTCAAAGACAGCGGCGACTTGCTGTCCCCGCTGAATTTAAGCGCATTTAACGAAGAAGAAATGAACGGTTTATTGGAAATTGCAAAAAAACACACTCCCAACGCACAGCTGCGGGGAATTTAATCAGGAGGAGAAAACTATGTATCAGGTAACAAAAAGAGACGGCGCAGTGGTCGCCTTCGATATGGTAAAAATTGCCAGCGCCATTCAAAAAGCATTCGATGCCACACAAACACCTTACACCGACAGTGTAATCGACTTTTTGGCGATTAAGGTAACCAGCCACTTTATTCCTAAAATTAAAGACGGCTACATCTCCGTGGAGGACATTCAGGACAGTGTGGAAACCGTTCTGTCCCAAGGCGGCTACGAGTCCGTTGCCAAGGCTTATATTCTGTACCGTAAGCAGAGAGAAAAGCTGCGTAACATTGGCTCTACCTTACTTAACTACAAAGACACGGTAGATCAGTACTTAAAGGCGCTGGACTGGCGTGTTAAGGAGAACTCCACCGTTACATACTCCGTTGGCGGTCTGATTCTCTCCAACTCCGGTGCAATCACCGCCAACTACTGGCTGTCTGAGATTTACGATGAGGAAATTGCCGCTGCCCACCGCAACTGCGACATTCACATTCACGACCTTTCTATGCTCACCGGCTACTGCGCCGGCTGGAGCTTAAAGCAGCTGATTCAGCAGGGCCTTGGCGGCATCCCCGGCAAGATTACCTCCTCCCCCGCCGCTCACCTTTCCACCCTCTGCAACCAGATGGTCAACTTCCTGGGCATTATGCAGAACGAATGGGCAGGCGCGCAGGCTTTCTCCTCCTTTGATACTTTCCTTGCTCCCTTTGTTAAGGTGGACAACCTTTCCCAAAAGGAAGTCAAGCAGTGCATCCAGTCCTTTATTTACGGTGTGAACACCCCCTCCCGCTGGGGTACGCAAGCTCCCTTTACCAACATTACGCTGGACTGGACCGTTCCCAGAGATCTGGAGAATATGCCCGCCATCGTCGCCGGTAAGGAAATGGACTTTACCTATGGCGATTGCAAGAAGGAAATGGATATGGTAAATCGCGCCTTCATCGAGATTATGATTGAGGGCGACGCCAACGGCCGCGGCTTCCAGTATCCCATTCCCACCTACTCCATTACCCGTGATTTCGATTGGTCTCCCACAGAGAACAACAAGCTCCTGTTTGAGATGACCGCCAAGTACGGCACCCCCTA